>NZ_KV831016.1:75866-88935 GCF_001836965.1 Streptococcus sp. HMSC063B03
TAGTAAATATTCCTGAGTACACTCAACCTATCGGCACAGCAGGACTAGAACAACCGCCTACTGTTTCTATCCCTGAGTACACTCAACCTGTCGGGACAGCGGGACAAGAACAACCGCCTACTGTTTCTGTTCCTGAATATAAACTTCGTGTCTTAAAGGATGAAAAGACTAAAGTTGAAATTATTGGAGGAGCGACTGACTTAGAGGGAATTTCTCACATTTCTAGCAGACGTGTATTAGCTCAAGAACTATTTGGTAAGATCTATGATGCTTACGATCTTCACCTTAAAAATTCAACAGACCAGAGTTTACAACCAAAAGGGGCTGTCTTGGTACGCTTGCCTATTTCCTCAGCTGTCGAAAATGTCTACTACCTAACTCCATCAAAAGAGTTACAGGCACTCGATTTTACTATTCGCGAGGGAATGGCAGAATTTACGACTACTCATTTCAGTACCTATGCAGTCGTTTATCGAGCTAATGGAGCATCAACTACTGCAGAGCAAAAACCAAGTGAAACAGATATCAAACCATTAGCCAACAGCTCTGAGCAAGTTTCATCTAGTCCAGACCTTGTCCAATCGGCAAATCATTCTCCTAAAGAACAACTTCCAGCTACTGGTGAAACGTCTAGTCCACTACTATTCTTGTCAGGATTGAGTCTAGTCCTAACAGCAACTTTTCTACTTAAGAGTAAGAAGGATGAGTCCAATTAACTTTTAAGCATACAAAAACCAGGATGAAGATAAGCTTCATCCTGGTTTCTTTTATCAATAAAAGATTATTTTTTACAATAGGTATAAAAAGGCTAGCGTCAAAAGACTTGCTAATAGCCCCACTCCCCAAAAGAAGAAGTCGACCTTCCACTCGCTCCAAGGACTTCCCTTACCAGACAATCCTCCAAGCTCAAAATGATGATGCACAGGCGTCATACGAAAAATACGTTTACCACCTGTCACTTTGAAATAACTGACTTGCATCATAACCGAAGTTGTTTCAAAGACATAAACAATTCCGATAATCAAGAGAGTCCATTCTTGGTGGAGGGCCATAGAGATAGCTGCCAGCATTCCACCTAAGGCCAAGCTTCCCACATCCCCCATAAAGACTTTAGCAGGCTTATGGTTAAAGACGAAGAAACCAAGCAAACCACCAATCACGGCAAGAATCACTAGAAGGATATCCATCTGACCTTGCACATAGGCAATAACTCCATAGGCAGACAAGCTAATCACAACGGAAATACTAGCTAGACCGTCAATACCATCTGTCAAGTTGACTGCGTTTGAAAAACCGACTAGCCAGAAAAGAGCGAAGATAATATAGAAAATCCCTAAATGCACTTGGTAGCCAAAGACAGAGAGCATATCGCCCCCACGCTCATAAAAAAGGTAGAAAATGACACCACCTAGAAGCTGAAGAGCCAATTTCTGTTTGGGGTTTAGCCCCTCATTGATTTTACGGAAGACCTTGAGGAAGTCATCTAAAAAACCAACCAAACCATACAAGACCAAAATAAACAAAACCATACCAACATTATTGGTCAATTGTTTTGAAAAAAGAGCGACGAGGAAACTCACCACAACTGAAGCAATGAGGAAAACAAGCCCCCCCATTGTAGGAGTCCCAGCTTTTGCCTGATGCTGTTTGACATCCTCATGCATCTGCTGGCCTGTAATTTGCGCCTTTCTATAAAATTGGATAAAGGCCGGAATTCCTACTAAAGTTAGTAAAAATGTCACAATTCCAGCACTGATGGAAATAAACATATTAGTCTCCTAAAGTTAATTTAATTTTTTTAATGTTTTTGATAGCTGTATTGGTCCGAACGTCTTGCTTTTGGACGACGGAACCTGAACCTTCAAATTCTAGCTCAATATCCAACCATTTAGCAAAGGTCTCAGCAGTCTCTTTTTTCCAGCCATACATATCTGGAATTTCTTCTACCTTATCCGATAAAAGGAGAACTTGTTGGTTTGGTGCAAGATTTTTTCCTTCTTCTACAGAAGTCTCTTTAATCTTTGTTCCAGTACCAACAACGATTGGTTGCACAATATTTCGACGTAAGGCTTCCGCCAAATCACCAGGTGAAATATCCTTGATGCTAGGCATTGCATACGAAGATTCTGTCGTCACTTGATCTAAATTCTTAGCTGGAGATTGAAGGTTCAGAGATTCTTTCATCGCTGAAGCCCGCTCCAATATCGGATTGGAAAACTCTCCCAACTGGGCAGCTGAATAATGCTCAGGCTGTTGAACCGTTACATACAAGATAAAATCAGGATTTTCAGCAGGATTCATAGTCACAACTGAGAAAATATAATTGGTAGAACCAACCAAGTATCCTCCATTTTTCTCATCAGCGATTTGAGCCGTACCGGATTTAACTGCTACATTTTGTCCAGGAACTGTTATAATTGGCTTTCCTGTGTAGTGATTATACATAGTTCCATATAGAGGGTCCGTCCCAACTAATATCATGTTAGTACGAGTCAAGCTTGCTGCATCTTCAGATACAGGTTTTCCTACAATCTCTTTTTGAGACTTTCGTACAGACTGATTGTTAGTATCATAAATAGCACTTATAAATTTTGGCTCCAACATAACCCCATCGTTGGCAATGGCTGTAAAAGCACGTAGCATCTGGGTCTGCGTTACAGAAATCCCCTGACCAAATGCACTCATGGCAATATCGACAATATTATCTGCAGGCAATTGACCTGAATACTCATCAGTCAGACCAAAACGCGTCGGCACCCCAAACTTAAAGCGGTTTAGATAATCCAACCAAGTAGCATCTCCCATTTTTTGTTCAAGTAGACTCATTCCAACATTACTGGAGTGAGCGAAACCTTGTAAGAAAGTCATCATCCCACCAGTCGTCAAACCATCATTAACATCCCAATCTCGAATCGTCGCATCCGCTATTTTTAATTCACTACTATTGAAATATTCTCCACTTGGGAAGGTATTGTTGTCAATAGAAGAAGCTAACGTCATGACCTTCATGGTTGATCCTGGTTCATAATTACTTTGATAAAGAATATCACGCCAAACAAAATCCTTAGTGATTCCTTCTTTAGTATCTGCATTAAATGTCGGTCGTTGGGTGGTAGCAAGGATTTCACCAGTCTTTGCACTGACCAAGGTCGCGGTCATATACTTACCTTTTACTTTTTCTAGAAAGGCATCCATCTGAGTTTCCATGAAAGATTGTAGCGGACTAGACAATGTTGTATAAACATCCTTGCCATCCACAGTTTGTTGCGATACCAGTTCTGTACCTGGTACGATATTTCCTACACGGTCTTTTTCATAGGTAATAATACCGTCTTTCCCAGCAAGAATGGTATTTAAAGAACTCTCCAAACCAGAAGTTCCTAACAAACTCTTGCTGCCGTCCTCATTTTCATGAAGTTGGGCTAAGCCAATAAAGCTAGAAGCAAATTGTCCATTTGGATAGCTTCTGTTAGGGCTAGTTGTAAAGTCAATCCCTTCCACACTAGCATCTTTCAAATCTTTTTTAATAGCCATCATATTGGCATAGGTAATCCCATTTCCTTTTGCTCCAAAGGAAACTTGGGTCAGATTTGGTTGAGCTAATTGCTCTTTCACATAAGCTTCATCCATATCCAAATACTTATGGAAGACTTCAGCTACCTTATTAAACTGCGAATCCTCTACATAAAGAATTTTACCCGTTGCTGACTTGTATTTTTTATCAATAACGGCATAGACGTTATAAGAGGTTGCATCTTCAGCGATAGGCACTCCATTTCGGTCATAGATCGTCCCACGTTTGGCAGGTACTGTTCGAGTTGTTTGGTGAACCTTTCTAGCCTCTTTTACCAAGTCAGTACCAAATATATTACCTTTTGCGATAATATACGCAAAATTGGCCAAAAAGAGGGCGAAAAGAGCAACAGCTACAAAGCTGAGGTACTTGCCAACTATCCTACGATTTTTTGCTGGAGATTTACGATTTTTTATCGCAAATCGGGTTATTTTTTCTGTCCATTTCATATCTTACTCCGCTGTTCGGATATTTTCATTATTCAATTTCAAATCTTTTTTATCTGCAATCTCTTTCAAGCGCTCGGAACGAATCAATTCATTCACTTCCTGCTTAGCATCATCCAGCTCTGTCTTCTTTTCCTCTATCTGCGCATTGATTTTTGTTAAATCACTTTGCACTTGCAAGAGTCGTGTCTGCATAAAGATGATACTCACTGCTAAAACGAGAGCCGTAAAAGCGATGGAAAGATAAAAAGCCTTCTCCACACGTGAGAATTTTTTTATACGATTCTGCAAGAATTGACTGGTTGTTTCTTTCTTATCTACCATTTTTTCCTCTTACTTGTGAATTTTTCTAGCCACGCGCAACTTAGCTGAATGCGAGCGGTTGTTTGCTTCTAACTCTTCTGCACTTGGCAAGATGGGCTTACGGGATACCAATTCCATCTTGGGCTTGAGATCATCTGGGATGAAAGGCAAGCCTTTTGGAACTTCAACCGTTGAAGCTTCCTTGAACAATTGCTTGGTCAAGCGGTCTTCTAGTGAATGGAAGGTAATCACTGAGATTCTACCATCCAGAGCCAACATATCCATAGCCTGCTGGATGGACTCATCTGCAGCTCCCAGTTCATCATTGACTTCAATCCGAATAGCCTGGAAGATCTGCTTGGCAGGATGGCCCTTCTTCTTGAGTTCCTTAGCAGGCTTAGCCGACTTGATGATCTCTGCCAACTCAGTCGTTGTCTCGATTGGCTTGACTTCACGTGCTTGTTCAATCTTACGCGCAATCTGTTTAGAAAACTTATCCTCTCCATACTTGAAGAAAATTCGAACCAGGTCATGATAGTCATAGTGGTTCACCACTTCATAGGCTGTCAGACTAGCTTCCTGATTCATCCGCATGTCCAGTGGCGCATCCTTTTTATAAGAAAAACCACGCTCACGCTGGTCCAATTGAGGACTAGACACTCCCAAGTCATAACAAATTCCATCAATTTCCTGAACACCAGCTTCGCGCAAACGTGCCTGTAAATGACGGAAGTTATCCTTTATAAAAGTCACCATCCCCTTTTCAATGTAAGGTGCCAAACGTTTTTGCGCATTGTCAATGGCATTCTGGTCCTGGTCAAAGGCATAGAGATGGCCTTTTTCACTTAATTTACTTAATAAATATTCGCTATGGCCTGCTCCACCCAAGGTCGCATCAACGTAAACACCGTCAGGTTTCACATCAAGCATATCAATCGTTTCGTGGAGTAAGACCGTTACATGATGAAATTCTTTTGTCATATCCTATCTATTTTACCACAAATCCGACCAGCTTGCACTAGTCAGACAAATAGGGCAAAAAAAGTAAGATTTCTTTAAGAAATAGATGTCAAATATGCTTGACATCTATTTCATAGAAGAATATAATATAGTCAAATATATACGACACAAATCAGAAAGGAGACCAGATGAATCGTGTGAAAGAGTTTCGCAAGGAACTGGGTATTTCCCAGCTCGAACTCGCCAAGGATATCGGTGTCTCGAGACAGACCATCAATATGATTGAAAACGACAAGTACAATCCAACCCTGGAACTCTGTCTCAATCTCGCCCGCAGCCTCAAAACTGACCTCAATAGTCTCTTTTGGGAGGATGATTTTTAAAAAGGAGCAAACTCATGAAAAAAGAAACCTTTACTGAAAAACTGATCAAACGCACATACGGTATTTCTGATCCCCTTGACGAATACAAACGGCGTGAGGCCGATCGTATTGGGAACCAAGTCTTTATCGTCCTCTTTTATCTGATGATTTTCGGAAATCTTATTCCACTCCTTCTGGCCTATAAATACCCTCAAGAAGTGGCTCTAATCTATCCTCCTCTGATTTTAGTGATTGCCCTCATCGCTGCTAGCTATCTCACCTACCAAATGAAAAAAACAGGGATTACAACTATTGAGCCAGATATGCTGAGTGAGAAAGAAAGTAAGCAACTTCGCTACCCAGGTCTTAAAGCAGGTTTGTTCTTTGGTCTATGGATGTTTTTTATAACTCCTCTTCTCAGTATACTCATAGGTGAAGGTCAGGACTATTTTCATTCTCTCCTCACTATAAGAAATGGTGTATCAAGCATTCTCGGTTCTATTTTCTTCGGAGCGAGCATACAGTTCCTCATCTCCCGTCGCATTGCTAAAGCTAAGAAAGATCAAGATGAGGATTAGGAGGTGCCCTATGAAATCATTACTAACTTTACTTACCTATCATCTTTTGTTCAGTTCTCTACTCATCTTCATTATCATTTCAGGGAACTTGCCAATCAGAGAGATATTCCTCGTGCTAGTCTTTATTCCAGCACTTAACAAAGGACTGACCTATCTAAAGATTGACTCCCCAAAAACACGTATACTCAACTTAGCACTATTCTTTATGATTCTATCCTTACCACAACTGATGCTCGTCTCAGGCAATTGGAAATATTATATACTGCTAACTATCGCTATCCTTTCTTCTATCACTTATCTTTATTATCTCTATCAATTCGTAAAAGAAACAAAATAGCATCGTTCATTTAGGAGAAATCACCCATGAAAAAAGAAGACTTCACCACTCGCCTACTTCGAAATTTCTTTCATATCCAAGGGCCTTTTGATGAATGCCGTCAAGAGGTTATCTACAAGGCTTGCGCCCGTTCCATGATCCAAATCTTTTACTCTTCCTTCATTCTCTTCCTATTCTATATTTTGTTCGGAAGCTTTATAGAAATTGTTCGAAATGTTATGCCCTACATCTATTTTGGACTCATTTTGTTCATGGGTATAAAAGCTCAAAAAGCCGTCCAAGAGCTTCATCTTGAAAAGGATGACAAATCAGAAATCATCCTCAAAACCTACAGCAAAGCCCAAATCAAATTTAGGAGTTGGATTGTGTTTATCGGTCTTCAGATTGGTCTCTTTACCTTACTCATCTTTCATAAGGTCTTCGTTCAACAGATGTCCCTTTCAGATTTTGTGAAGTTGCTCATGCAATTCGATAAAAGTGTTCCTTTGCTGATGTATGGCCTGATTATCGGTAGCATTTTTGGAACCCTGACCTACGGATTTCTATCACTACAGGAGGAGAAAACTCCTAAAAATACCAAACAGAAGGAGAAAAGCAAGCAATGACTTCACTATACGATTTTTCAGTCTTGAACCAAGACCATCAAGAAACTCCACTAGAGACCTATCGTGGTAAGATTCTCTTGGTTGTCAACACTGCTACTGGATGTGGTTTAACGCCCCAGTACCAAGGTCTCCAAGAACTCTATGACCGCTATCAAGAACAAGGTTTTGAGATTTTAGACTTCCCTTGCAATCAGTTTATGGGACAAGCACCAGGTAGTGCAGAGGAAATCAACGCCTTCTGTAGCCTACATTATCAGACCAGCTTCCCACGTTTTGCCAAGATCAAGGTCAACGGTAAGGAAGCAGATCCTCTCTATGTTTGGTTAAAAGAACAAAAATCTGGTCCACTAGGAAAACGAATCGAATGGAATTTCGCTAAGTTTCTCATCGGTCGAGATGGGCAGGTCTTTGAACGCTTCTCTTCAAAAACAGACCCAAAACAAATTGAAGAGGCGATACAAAAATTACTCTGACTTTTTTTGAATACATTCTTTCATTCAGTTTAATTCTTGAAAGGATGTATTTTTTTCTTTAAAAAGTGAAAGAATTTCTTTAAATTAGGTTTACTTTCTCTATTGCATTTCTTGGAACAATTTAGTATATTTGTTATGTTAAGGTTTTTAGGTTATTTTAAAGATTAAGATAACAATTTTAATTTTTTTATTCTAAAATGAAAGCGCTTAAACAGAGGGGGTAATTAGTCTCAAACTATTGCACAAAATCTAACTATCGCTAAAGAAAATCGTTTCCAAGTCATACTTGGGCTCAGACAGTAGCTGACTGTCTTGATTCAAACTAGGAGTACATTATGAATCGATACCTTTTTGAAAAAGAGCAAACTTTTAGCATCAGAAAATTAACCGTTGGTGTTGCTTCGGTTATGGTTGGGCTTGCTTTTTTTGCATCTGGTACAGCACTAGCTGACGAAGCAAAAATTGAAGCTACAAGCTCTCAACCAAATGTAGAAAAATTGGCCGAAGTTGAAAAAACCAAACCAGAAGTCAAAAATGAAAGTCCTGTAATTTCTACACCTCAAGAGTCAGAGAAAGCAGAGAAAGCAGAAAAAACTGTTAAACCAGTAGAAGAGAAGACTGTAGCAGAAACTAAAACTACTGACTTGCTTCCTGAAGAAATCCACGATCAAGCTTATCCTGATGCACCCGTGAAAAACATAGATACTTCAGCAATCGTAGACAAGAAGGATAGTCCTAAAGTTGAGACAGAAAGCATTCTAAAAAACAAGGAAGAACTTCCAAAAGAAGCTGAAAATGGTAATCGTGCAATTATCAACGGTGGTCTAGATTTGAAGCACGTCCCTTATGAAGGACAACCTGCTACTGCTGCTAGTATGATTTACACTATTTACAATGGTGGTTCCCAACGCTATATCGTGTCTGGTTCTGGTATTTTTGTGGCACCAAATGTCATCTTGACTGTTGCCCACAACTTTTTAGAATCAAACCGTGATACAAAAGAAGGACATATTCGAGGCGGAGATTCTGCTAAGTTTTACTATAACCTCGGTTCTAATTCTGCTGTTCGCAATTCTCAGCCTGTAACGGGTAATACTACTCTATTCAAAGAAGAAGATATTCATTTTTGGAACAAGAAAGAATTTGGAAAAGGATATCAAAATGACTTGGCTGCTGTTGTAGCACCTGTTCCTCTTCAAATCGCTAGTCCAAATAAAGCTGCTACCTTTGTTCCCTTGGCAGAAAATAAAACCTATCAACCAGGGGACCCTGTTAGCACGATTGGGTATCCAACTGACTCAAGCTCACCTGAGCTCAAAAAACCAATTGTAGCTGGTCAACTTTACAAGGCTGACGGTGTCGTGAAATCTGTTGATAATTATGATGATAAAGGCTCAAAAGGCATCACCTATCATATGACTTCTGTTTCAGGCCTTTCAGGTGCTGGTATTATCAACAGTGATGGTAAAGTAGTCGGTGTTCACCAACACGGCACAATTGAAAACGGCATCCCTGACAAAGACCGTTTCGGTGGTGGGATCGTCCTCTCACCTGAGCAAGTCAAATGGGTAAAAGATATTATCGCAAAATATGGCGTCAAAGGTTGGTACCAAGGTGATAATGGGAAACGATATTACTTTACTCCTGAAGGAGAAATGTTCAGAAATAAAACTGCTGTTATTGGTGAAAATCAATATTCTTTCGATGAAAATGGTGTTGCGACACTCATTAAAGGAATCGATTACGGACGTGTAGTTGTTCAACACGTAGATGAAACTGGTAATCCAATTAAAACTGATGATACTTTTGTTGAAAAAACTGAAGTTGGAACAGCTTTTGATTATGACTTCAAAAAAGAAATCGCTAAAACCGACTTCTATACAAAAAATCAAGAGAAATACCAGATTGTCTCTATTGATGGCGTCGAAATCAACAAACAACTCAAAGATGAGTGGACCTACAACGTCGTCAGCAAAACAGCTCCAGGAACACGGGTCATCAAGGTGGTTTATAAAGTGAATAAAGGTTCATTTGCCATTCATTATCGTTTGAAAGGCTCAGAGCAAGAATTAGCAGATGTTGTTACTGATAATAATGACGGAAAAGAATACGATGTTTCTTTTGTAAACACTTTTGAAGCAAAAGAAATCGCAGGCTACCGCGCGATCACTCCACGTTTAGAAGCCATCATCCAGCACAAGGGTGTGAATGATGTTGTCTTTGAATACGAAAAAATCTCTGATAGCTCTAATCCGACTTCAACTGTTTTACCTGCTGCTCATCCAGAAGATAAGGAAACAGAAATTGGAAATCACGGTCCCCTTCCAAGCAAGGCTCAACTTGATTATCACAAGGAAGAATTAGCCGCCTTCATCCACTATGGTATGAATACTTATACTAATTCTGAGTGGGGACATGGAAATGAAGACCCAGGATACTTTAATCCAACTAACTTAGATACAGATCAATGGATCCGTACTCTAAAGGAAACTGGCTTTAAACGCACCATTATGGTAGTGAAACACCACGATGGCTTCGTTATTTACCCATCTAAATATACAAATCATACCGTAGCTGCAAGTCCATGGAAAGATGGTAAGGGAGACCTTTTAGAAGAAGTTTCAAAATCAGCTACTAAATACGATATGAATATGGGGGTTTATCTATCTCCATGGGATGTTAATAGTCCTAAATACAAGGTTGATACAGAAAAAGAATACAACGAATACTACCTCAATCAACTAAAAGAAATCCTTGGTAATCCAAAATACGGTAATAAGGGTAAATTTATCGAAGTTTGGATGGATGGAGCACGCGGTAGCGGTGCCCAGAAAGTAACCTACACCTTTGACGAATGGTTCAAATATATTAAGGAAGCTGAAGGAGATATCGCTATCTTCTCTGCACAACCAACAAGTATTCGTTGGATCGGAAATGAACGTGGTATCGCAGGTGACCCTGTATGGCATAAGGTCAAGAAAGCCAACATCACCGAAAATGTTAAGAACGAATACCTTAACCACGGTGACCCTGACGGAGATATGTACTCTGTAGGGGAAGCAGATGTTTCCATCCGCTCTGGCTGGTTCTACCACGATAATCAGCAACCAAAATCCCTCAAAGAATTGATGGATATCTACTTCAAGTCTGTTGGTCGTGGAACGCCACTTCTTCTCAACATTCCACCAAACAAAGAAGGAAAATTCGCAGATGCTGATGTGGCTCGCTTGAAGGAATTCAAAGCAACCCTAGACCAAATGTATGCGACTGACTTTGCCAAAGGAGCGACTGTAACAGCAAGTTCTACTCGTCAGAACCACCTCTATAAAGAAAGTCACCTGACAGACGGCAAAGACGATACCAGCTGGGCGCTCTCAAATGATGCCACAACAGGTAGCTTCACAGTCGATTTGGGACAAAAGAGACGCTTTGACGTTGTCGAACTCAAGGAAGACATCGCTAAAGGTCAACGTATCTCTGGTTTCAAGATTGAAGTCGAAATCAACGGTCGCTGGGTGACTTACGGAGAAGGTTCAACTGTTGGTTACCGTCGCTTGATTCAAGGCAAGCCTGTAGAGGCACAAAAAATCCGTGTAACCATCACCGGAGCTCAAGCAACTCCAATCTTAACCAACTTCTCAGTCTACAAGACACCAAGTAGTATCGAAAAGACAGACGGCTACCCTCTTGGACTTGAATACCACTCAAATACAACAGCGGATACAGCCGGTACAACTTGGTACAATGAATCTGAAGGTGTTCGTGGCACTTCTATGTGGACCAATCAAAAAGATGCCAAAGTAAGCTATACTTTCGCAGGAACCAAGGCCTATGTCGTCTCTACAGTTGACCCAGGTCATGGAGAAATGTCCGTCTACGTTGATGGCCAAAAAGTTGCGGATGTGCAAACTAAGAACACTAGCCGTAAACGCAGCCAAAAAGTATATGAAACAGACGATTTAGCACCTGGCCAACATACCATTACCCTTGTTAATAAAACAGGTGAACCAATTGCTACAGAAGGAATCTACACTCTAAACAATAACAGCAAGGGTATGTTTGAGCTTGAAGCAACTTCTTACGAAGTCGAAAAAGGAAAACCAGTCACTGTTAAAATTAAACGTGTTGGTGGAAGCAAGGGAACTGCTACTGTTCGCTTCATCACAGAACCTGGAACTGGGGTTCACGGTAAAGTTTACCAAGATACAACTCAAGATGTGACTTTTGAAGATGGAGAAACAGAAAAGACTGTTACCATCCCAACGATTGACTTTACAGAACAAGCCGACTCTATCTTTGACTTCAAGGCCAAGCTCACTTCTGTCACTGATGGTGCCCTGCTCGGTTTTGCTACCGATGCAACCATCCAAGTGATGAAAGCTGAATTGCTGATCAAGGATCAAACAAGTTATGATGACCAAGCTAGTCAGTTGGATTACAGTCCTGGCTGGCACCATGAAACCAATTCAGCAGACAAGTACCAAAAAACGGAGTCTTGGGCTTCCTTTGGTCGCTTAACTGATGAACAAAAGAAAAAGACAACTGTCACAGCCTACTTCTACGGTACTGGACTTGATATCAAGGGCTATGTTGATCCAAATCATGGTATCTACAAGGTATTCCTCGACGGCAAAGAAGTTCCTTACCAAGAGGGCATGGGAAATGCGTCGACTATTGAGGGCAAGAAATACTTTAGCGGTCACGCTGCCCAACGCCAAGGCAATCAAACTCTGGTTAGCCTAAAAGGTCTTGATGAAAACTTGCACGCAGTCACCCTTCAACTCGATTCTGATCGAAACGATTTGTCTCGAAACATCGGTATCCAGGTGGATCAATTCATCACTCGTGGTGAAGGAAGCGAACTCTACAGCAAAACACAAATCCTTCAATCTCTCTCTAAATGGAAAGACGACTTATCTAACTTTGATCCAAGTGGTTTGAAAAATACAGCAACTGCACGTCAAGCATTTAAGTCTAATCTTGATAAACTCACTGCACAATTAAGTTCTGATACGGTAAATGTACAAGATGTGATGTCAACAGTCACTGCTTTGCAAGATATTCTTAGCAAAGACGAAAATTACCAAAAACCTGGAGACGAAACAAGTCCAGAACAACCGGTTGAACCAAAACAACCGGAACAGCCGGAAATCAATTATGATAAGGCTATGGCTAGCCTGACTGAAGCTATCGAGAAAAAAGTAGCTGAACTTGGTGCTAACAACGATGCTAAGAAAAAATTAGTTGAAATTACTGATAAAGCAATCGCAGCTATCCAAGAAGCTAAGACTCAAGAAGATGTCAATAAAGCCCTCAACAACGCTCTTGAACAAATCAAGCAATTGCAACCTAGCCAACCAGAACAACCGGTTGAACCGAAACAACCGGAACAGCCTAAAATCAATTATGATAAGGCTATGGCTAGCCTGAC
>NZ_KV831016.1:89035-190511 GCF_001836965.1 Streptococcus sp. HMSC063B03
TGGCTAGCCTGACTGAAGCTATCGAGAAAAAAGTGGCTGAACTCGGTACTAACAACGATGCTAAGAAGAAATTAGTTGAAATTACTGATAAAGCAATCGCAGCTATCCAAGAAGCTAAGACTCAAGAAGATGTCAATAAAGCCCTCAACAATGCTCTTGAACAAATCAAGCAATTGCAACCTAGCCAACCAGAACAACCAGTTGAACCAAAACAGCCTGAAAAACCAATTACTTCTTCAAGTCCTGAAGAAGGGGTTAAAGAGCTTGTCTTCCAACTTCCAAGTCTGGATATTGTCAAGAAGGTGCTACCATTCAAGACTATCCGTCGCGAAAATCCACAATTAGACAAAGGGAAAGAACAAGTTCTAGCAGAAGGGAAAGATGGTGCTATAATCGAGTATGTCGAAGTAGATGGCAGCAATCGTAAGGTAATTCAAACTGAATCAACTCCAGCTCTAGACCGAGTGATTGAAGTTGGGACTAAAGAAAGTTCTGTGGGAACAGATACTCCACCAGTTGTGACTCTTCCTGAATACCTTCTACCAAAAGAACCTGAAAAACCAATTACTTCTTCAAGTCCTGAAGAGGGAGTTAAGGACCTTGTCTTTAAACTTCCAAGCTTGGATATTGTCAAGAAGGCAGTACCATTCAAGACTATCCGTCACGAAAATCCAAACTTAGATAAAGGAAAAGAGAAAGTTCTAGCAGAAGGGAAAGACGGCCTGCTAATTGAGTATGTCGAAGTAGATGGTAGCAATCGCAAGGTAGTCCAAACCAAATCAACTCCAGCTTTAGACCGAATAATCGAGGTTGGAACTAAACAAAGTTCTGTAGGAACAGTGGCGCCACCAGTTGTGACTCTCCCTGAGTATGTTCTACCTAGAGAAACTGAAAAACCAGCTCCTGCAGTTGTAACAGAAGATTCACCAAGAAAAGATGAAAAAGCACCTGTTGCTACTACAGTTAGACAAGACAAGGAAAAACAACTCCCAGAAACTGGAGAGCAAGAAGCAAATGCCTTCTTATTCTTGGCTGCTATTACTTCAGTATTGTCTCTACTCATCTTCCAAAAGAATTTCAAAGACTAATTAAAATCTTTACTTAATTCTTTTCAATGATTCTAGTTCCCCCAAAGAGAAGACCAGCCGGTCTTCTCTTTTTCTATATATAAATCAAAAGATATCCATAAATTTCTATGGATATCTTAGTATCTATAAAACAGAATGATTATTTGGGATAAGTATTTTCAAATTCAACAACAATTTCAAGTAAACGATTATCTAAAAAAGATAGGGCTTCTTGTCTAATCTCATCAGAAAGACCATAATAAGCTTCTGCAATTCCTCCGCAGATAGCTGCAATGGTGTACACCAAAAAACGAGTTCATTTCCTACCAAATCTACTGGCCACTATTTTTAACCCCAGCATATACATAGGTCCTATTTCTAGGACACGCTTTTTCCGTTACCACCCTAAAATAAAAGCTATGCTCCCGCCCATCCTTGGCATTTTCCTTGTTTAAGACAAAGTAGTTTTTCTGATTCATCGCCATGGTTCGTAGGATGTCATCAATCAAGAAAGTCAAGGGTACGTTCATGGCAGAGTATTTTTGAAAATCCTCTTCAAAACGAATATAAGAATCTGAAAAATAATCCATCTGCAGTTTATTTTCATACAACTCTTTTCTAGTCATACACTCCCTCCTCCCACAGTCGAATTTCTAGGATATCTGCAAGCTCTATCAGCCTATAACCATCGCTTGTTCTAATAGATAATGATTTAGAGGATAACTCTCTCACCTTACCGATGATAGTGACTTTCTGCTTCTTTTCTTTAACCACAAAACTTCCCTTCAGTTGGCCAACATAAAGCTGGGAAAGCAAGTGTAACCTCTCAACCGAGTTCAAATCTGTCGAAAAATCAACCCGATTTTTTTCTTCACTGAGCGAACTGGTATGTTCTGAGAGGTAAAACCCCATCCACTTCTGCATACCTGGATCTTGATAATCTCGCGCGGATTGAAAGGGTAAATAAGAACGATCAATCATTTTAATCCATCTAATCCTCCAGCAGAATGGCCCCCAATCAGCTTGCTTCTAGCAAGACTCCTAGAGGCCTCTTCTAGTGCATTGGCTTTTAAGAGAGAAGTAAAACCAAATTCTTCCCGAATAGAGTCAATAGCCGTCTGGAGCCTTTCTTCTTTTTCTAACTTGTCAACATCATCAAAGAGGGAAATCAAGCCGAAGGACTCGTCTACAAATCCTGAATAGTTTACTCCGACACTTCTGATCGCTCCTGAAGTGTATTTATTATGAAATAACTTCAAAACGTGGTCTGTTAAAACAGCTGTATTATTTGTAGGTTCCACCTTCATTTGTGTGTGAATAGAGGGCCTGACTTCCTGTTTAGAGAAACCGACATAGATAGAGACAAGGGTTGTTTTCTTGCCAGATCTCCTCAATCGAATAGCCACCTGCTCCGCCATTTCTCGAAGAATAATTTCGATATCTCGTAGCTTCACGTAGTCTCTCGGCAAGATTTGAGAATTCCCCAATCCCTTGGATTTGGCTTTATAGGGCTTATGAACATTGCTCTCATCAATTCCGTTAGCATGAAACCACAAACGCAGACCAGCCTGACCCAGAGCTTTCTTTAGCTGGTCGGGATTGCTGGTTGCCAATTCCTTGATGGAAAAAATCCCCAGAGCATGCAAGCGTTTCTCCACCCGCCTGCCAATCCCCCAAAAATCCGTCATCTTGGTAATGGACCAGACCTTCTCTTCCACATCCTGGTAAGACCAGTTGGCCCTCATGGTCGGAGTGTGCTTAGCCTCATTATCCAGAGCCAACTTGGCCAGTAAGGGATTGGCATTTGACATGCCCACTGTAGCATAGATCCCTGTCTGCCTCCAAATATCCCTCTGAATACGGGCAGAAAGCATATCCAGCTTGTTTTTGCGAGAGAGACTCTTATCTGGGATGAAATAGTTAAGCGAACTAGTCAAGTCAATAAAGCCCTCATCAATCGAGTAGGGATAAATATCATCTGGGCTGCCATAGTTTTGAAAGATTCGCTGGATTTCCATATTGACTGCGATGTATTCATCCATCCTAGGAGGCACAATCAAGGTCACCTGAGCCCAATCTTCGATATAACGAACATAGTCTGAGTCGGTAGGTAGCCCTTGCTTTCGAGCATTGTAATAGGAAAATTTTCGCGTTTTGATATCAAAAGGCAAATCATAGGCCCGACCAACATTTGACTTGCCAAAAATCTTCTTAAACAGGGGAGAGGAGGCTAGGATAAGACCAGTTGAATTATCCGCACGACTCATGACACAAAGCGAGGTTTTCAGCGGATGTAATCCCCTTTTCACGCACTCAACACTGGCATAAAAGGATTTCATATCGACAAAGGCAATGTCACTTTTGGGCTCTCTGGAATAATCAAAGTAGCCCATAGTCTAGCCCTCCATCGGCACAAAGTTCCCAACGATAATCCCCACAATCCGAGGATCTTCCTCATAGGAGATGAAAATATCTTTGTATTTAGGATTGATAGAGACCAGACGCAAGCCATCTTCCTCACGATAAACCCGCTTGATATAAGTCTGATTGTTGCAAACCACTGCATAAACCGCCCCATCATAGTCAAATCCTGTCTCTCGAATCAGAGCCACTGAACCATTTTGGTATTTAGGTTCCATGGAGTCCCCAGACACCCAGGACGCAAAATCATGGGCTAGTTCCTCATTAAAGTAAACCGTATCAAAATTCTGATCATCGTAGACCGAAGCCCCAATCCCTGCTGACATGCGTTCATAAACACGGTACTCGTAGAGGCGCTCTGGCATCGCTGTTACTTTCTGGGCTTTCTCCTCTTGAGATAGGTTGCGAGCATAGAGAACAACCTTCTCCTGCCCTTGCTTGGAGAGGCTATGGTAGAGACGGACAATCTCTATCTGGGTGAAATAGCCTTTTGGTACTTTTAAAATGTTTTCTAGCTGGGCCACCTTTTCCTTGGATGGTTCCTTGACCCCACGTTCCCAAGCCGAATAAGCCTGAAAACTAATCCCAAGTTGCTCTGCAATTTCCTTCTGTGTTAGTTTTAACTCTTTTCTCCTAGCCTTTAATTTTTCTGGCTGATACATACTTCACCTCCTGGTATAGAACATTATCTTAAATAATTTTCCTTAGAAAAACCAATCTTTAGTTGAGTCACCTTTTGAAATTCAACCAATCAGATTTAGTTTTATTATATAAAAAAAGTGTACAAATGTCTACTAGGAAAAGCAAAAACATTGTGGGTTTTAATCAAACTAAAAGGACTTAGCCCTATACAGTACAGAACTAAATCCCATGAATAAATAATTGTCCTAACTTTTAGCACCCCTACAGAAATTTCAATTTTCTCTATTTGATACCAGACATTAGTTTTTCAATACGTGGAACGTAGAAGAGTAAGATAATACTAAACACAATCGTAATTCCTCCAACAATCCCATAGTAAGCAACTTCTGTTCCGCTTGTATAAAATTTTACAATTTGAGCATTAATCGCTTGAGCAACAGCATTACTCAAGAACCAGATAGACATCATTTGTGCTTGGAAGGACTTTGGTGCTAGCTTATTAGTGACTGACAGACCAATAGGAGAAATCAACATTTCACCCACAATCACAATAGCCCAACTCATAATCAACCAGAAAGGACTGACCTTAACATCTGTCCCAAAGAGCATCCCTGGCAACATCATCCACAAGAAAGATAAACCTGCCGCAAATAAACCGTAAGCAAATTTCTTAGAAGAGGACGGTTGCTTTTTACCCATTTTACCCCACAACCACGCAAAAATCGGTACATAAATCATAATGAAAAGTGGATTGATACTTTGGAAAAAACTAGATGGGAAATGAATCTGATTCCCAAATGCATTAAAGTAAAGTCGAGTCTGATCATCCGCAAATAGAGCGAGAACAACAGACCCCTGCTCCTCAATAGACCAGAAGAGTACCGCAGCGATAAATAAGGGAATGTAGGCAAATACTCGAGATCTCTCTGTTGCAGTTATTTTCTGACTAGATAAAATTTTGAAGAAATAGTAGATTGGAATGATTACTGCAATTATTGTAAAGATATTAACAATCATATCCACGTTAAACTGGTGAGTAAAGACTAAGCCTATAACCGCCAGAACAACCATGACAAGTGTAAACAACAAGCGTTTAATCAAGGTCTTCTGTTCCTTCTGTGAAAGTGGATCAGTTGGGTAAAGGCTTGATTCAGGCAGGTATTTCTTCCCATCTAAAACATACTTCACCAAACCAAAGAACATCCCAATCGCAGCTAATGAGAAACCTAGATGGAAATTGACTTCCTGACCTAGATAACCTACTAAATAAGGGGCAACGAAGGCACCTAAGTTAATACCAAAGACAAAGATACTAAAACCTGCATCCCGTCTATCATCCTCTTTCTCATAAATTCCCCCAACCATATCTGAGATATTAGGTTTTAAAAATCCAGTTCCAAAGATGATTAAGGCAATAGAAAGATAGAGAGCCACTTGTCCAAAAGGTGTTGCCAAAGCAATATGCCCTAGCATAATCAGAATCCCACCGTAAAAGACAGTCTTACGGCTTCCTAAAATACGGTCACTGACAAAACCACCGACAACCGAGGACAAAAATACTAGCGAGCCATAAATCGCCATAACCGATGCAGCTGTGGTCTTATCCATCCCCAATCCACCATCTTGCACACTATAGTACATATAGTAAAGTAGGATAGCTCGCATCCCATAGTAAGAAAAGCGTTCCCACATTTCTGTAAAGAAGAGGGTGGACAAGCCCATAGGATGTCCAAAAAATGTTTTCTGTTTTTCCATATATATTCTCCTTTGAAACATAATAACTCATTTTACAGAATTTTCAAACGAATATCAAACAAATTATGCTTATTTTAGAAAATTTTCTGAAAAATCTATTTAGATAAGTTTCTACTTTATCATCATTTGAAAATATCAGATAGAAATCTAATTTAGTAAGAAATTATAAAAAAGAACACCCCGAAAGGTGCTCTTTGTAAGTATAGTAATTCTCTCGAATTAACGTTTACTAAATTGTGATGCTTTACGAGCTTTCTTAAGACCTGGTTAGGAAAGTATGGGTTTCAGTTGGACTAAAAATAGCGTAATATCAAGGCTTTTCAGAACGATATCTACTGATTTATTTCATAAAATTTGAATCAATATTTTTTAAATAGGGGAATAGTTTAGTTCTGTAAAAATTAACTTCTAAACCTATAAAGCTTATTCTGACAGGCTTTATAACGGCCTAAGAAAAAAAGGTAGAGAAAAAGGTAGAGACTGAAATAATATTTAAAATTTATTAGTTAAAAAGATAAATTTTTTTCTATTCCTAACAATAAAACTTTACAATCTTAGTTTTATAGTATGCGAATATTATTCTTATTATTTCTATATTTAAACCTTACTCATTTAATTGTTAAATAATTACAGCTATTTTTTATTTTAAATCTTATATAATAAACCAGTTGATCATTGTAATTTATAGTCAGCAACTTTATCTTCCGGTATAAACCATAGTTTCCCTAACGTACGAGTACACGCCACATAAAATTTAGCTTTTGTCGAGGGGGCTAAATTTGATAAAGTATTTGTCTTATAACGTTCCCATGTTCCCTTATTCAATACAACACAAACATTATTGAACTCGCCTCCTTTGCTTTCTCCCCAATTCATACTCATACACTCATATTGAGATGACTTTTGATAAAATAATTTCATAGTAGTCTCATCTCTCATAACAGAATCAATATCATCGTTATTTTCAAGCAACTTTATTTCTCCCATACAATCCGTAGATCTACTTGAAGTTATGTTTATTCCTAATTTTTCATTAATGAACTTACAAATTTCGTAAGGACAGCGATGACTAGATGATAAACTAGTTTTATCAACTTCAAAGCCACTCTCACCAATTTTTTTAAACCATTTATTTATATCAGAGTGAATACCTTTTCCTTTATTCCCTGACAAAGAAGTACTATACGTTTTTTGATAAAAATCTCCCAATAAATAAACAGTTGCATTCAATTTAGATAAACTCAGCATCCAGTCAAAATCATAGGACTCAAAATCTTGACACTCATCTACGAAAATATAATCAAAAAATTTATCTATTCTATCAAGATATGACCCATTAAATTCAATTGTTTTTTTGTTGTATTTAAGAACGCCGTCTAACAAAGCATGCGAGAGTTGATTGTGAATTATCCTATCATTTTTATCAATTGAGTTATTATCAAATTTGCTTATCTTTACATAGTTAAAATTTATTCCTTTAGGTCGATAATTTAAATACGGAACAAGACAAAAACTATATAAAAATTCAAAAACTCCAAAAATATGAGTATTGTCCGGTATTTTATCAAACTTCCTAATTAACCTTTGTTTTAACACTTTTTGATTATTCTCTGTATATGTAATAATAAGATTTCTTTCTGAAGGTTCTATATTTTCAACAATAAACCTAGTCTTTCCACTTCCAGCAACTGCATGAATTAATTTCTTATTACCCATTCAATTGCCTCCTTAATATATTCTGGAATTTTAAAATCTTCCAAACTATTCGAAGAATCTAATTTCTCTAATAACCTTAATGCAAATTCTGACTTATTGCCGAGCATAAATTCCAAAACGTCACCAGATCTAGTCAAATTTGCTCCATCAATAAAAGATTTATTATTATTATAAACGCATACTTCAAATGTATAGTTTTCATCACTTTGGTCAGAGAATACCCTAATATTATTGTATATATTGAAGATAGAATACTTTTCAAGTATGTTAGTAGTATAATTCTTATCATTATCTGTTATTACTGCAACATTCTTACTTTCAAACTCTTTCGCGATTTCTAAATATCTTTTAAAACTTAATCCATCTACGGAAATAATGCTGACCCCTAATAATTCTGGATTAACTTGATGAATCATATCAAAGAACTTTTCCATCAAAATATATTCAGCATTTCCTTCAACTAAGATAACTTTATCAGTCAGTGCAAAATTTAATAAATTTTGATTTGTCGATTTTTTAAAAAAGCGTATTGTATCTTTTTGTAAATTTTGAATTTTTGAAACATTGCGCTCTTTTAATAACGTTATGTTATCAATTCCTAAACGAGAAGCAATCATATTCGAGTGCGTCCCAATAAAAACTTGGATACCTGTTTTAGAGTTTAATATTGCAATAAGTTTTAACATATTTAAATAGCTTAGATGATTTTCTGGCTCTTCAATCAACAAAATTTTTACACTATCTTTTAAAAAGCAATAAGAATTCTCTACACTAAGCAATACTTTTTCACCTTGTCCAAGATTTTTTATATCAATACCATCCTTAATTGCAGAAACAGAATTCCGAAACGACTTTTCAGAATCTTCAAAGTATAGGTCATATTCTGAATCATTGTCTTTTACAAGATTAGAACTTTTTAATTGGGTAAGTAAATTATCGTATGATTTACGGAATTCATGATTTACTTTAGCTCTGTTTTCAATAGGGATTCTATCCAGGTATATTTCCTCTATCCTTTTTTGATTTTCCTGGGTAGTGTTAATTTGACTTGTATTTACTAGACTATATAAAAACTTAAATGGTTTAGTGTATGATGTATATATTTTCCCATTAAATGATAGGAATTCTACTTTATAAAATTCAAAGGGGAACACCCTCCAATCACTATCAATCAGAGCTTCCTTAATTTCCTTGTTAAAATCATTATTAGGAATAATTCTTAACGAAACGCCATAAGAGTTCATTCTCTTAGAGTTATGCGTCCCTTCAATATCAAAATTATTCTTTATTTCTTCATAAGAATCATCAAAATAAATCTCCACAAATAATTCAGGTAAAAGTTTTATATCCCTTGAATTTAAAAATTTTGAAATAGCTGTTGAATTAAATAAACTAGCCAAACCATTCTTCTCAATTTGAGCGTGGCTACCACTTAATACTAAACCAATAGCATATAGTATAGTTGTCTTTCCAGATCCATTTTCACCAATTAAGATATTATTTTCTTTATTGCATTCTAATTCAATATTTTGAAATCCTTTGAAATTTTTTAAAATTACTTTACTAATCATAATTTTTATCCTTTTTGTGTAATTAACAATTCATTTTTTATCTCTAATTCAAACAATAATATAGAAAATTTCTATGCCTCCTCTGTATCTTCGGAACCACACCATCGACATTTTTTGAAGTTATCCACTTCATCAACATCATAACTATAATATCCCAGGCATTCATTGCAATAACGATCAACTTCCATATTCTCCTCCGTTTATACATTAAAATTTACACTTAACTAATATTTTTTATCGAATAAATAACATCTTTACGCTCAACAACAATTTTATACTCGTCATTGTCTTTTAACTTTTTCTCATCATCAGTGGTTAGTTTAGCATTTCTAGGAGGAGTAAAAGAGAATTTATTTTCACAACAACTTTCACTCTCTCTTTTTTAAAAATTCTGTTAAAAAATTATAATAAGGTGTATTGATATCATCTATACAGTCGGGGTCAACATATTTACCACCATTTAACACTCTTTTATAATAATCATCAAAGCCTTCACACTGAAATATAGTCTTTAATTTCTCCATTTTAAAATATCATTCTTACTTAATTTCTAATATTACGATCCACATTGCAATCATCCCTAAAAATTAATGACTAACCCAATTATACATATTATAGAATATTAATAATTTAGATAAACTTTATAAGAACTAGCTTAAATGAGTTTTCTGTAATAGGTCCATCATAAATTTTAATTTTGCACTGTTTTGATTCAATATTTATGTCATAAACAAAATATATTTTATATGGAAATCCAGCGCGAGATGCCTCTAATTCATTAGAACTCAGTTCAAAACCATCCGAAAACTTTAGTTTTGATGCTTTCACTTCAATATGAACTTCTTCTCCATTTTCATCCCAAAAACAAATGTCATAACCAAGGCCATCACCTTTTGTTTTTGATACGTGTTCAGGTAGTTGCAACCCCTTCTCCTCGGCTTCCTTACATAGTAGATCAAAGACGATTTCTTCACCTGCCACACCAGTCTTCTGTTTTGATTTATTTTCATGTTCCCAATCAATTTTACGCCCAGTAAATTTATGTTTCTTAGAATTGGTAGAACGTCTAGGTCCATCTTCATCAATAAGTACTGTAAAATCCTCTACATTTTCAAATTCTTCGCATTCAGCAAGTGTAAAATCAGGATTAACTGACGTGCGATGGATAGATTCAATAGAATCAATAGAAATAATTGGACGATCTTCCATTAGTGCTATAAAGTCTTCATATAAGATTTCATTCATTCCATATTGATCCCAAAAATGCAACCATGAATTTGGTTTTTTTCGTTTTTTCTTACTCGGTGTTTTCCATTCGTAATTTTCAATAAAAGAATCTCCCTGTCTAATCGGAGGTTCTATCTTGAAAGCATGTGAAATTACTGCAATAACATTCCCCTCCTCATCTGGTTCGGAAATACTCTCAACATAACCTCCCCCGTAAATTTCCCATTTACGATCTTTAGTAATTTTACCAGAATGGT
The DNA here is from genome assembly GCF_001836965.1 of Streptococcus sp. HMSC063B03. Lineage (GTDB taxonomy): Bacteria > Bacillota > Bacilli > Lactobacillales > Streptococcaceae > Streptococcus > Streptococcus pneumoniae_F. Next base: position 99,692 of record NZ_KV831016.1, read on the forward strand.
GATTTAAGACAACAGCTCCAACCTTCAATTTTCCATATCGATGAATATTCCATCCATAACTAGTTGCATCATCTGCATATTTCAATTGACCATCATCTTCTATTTTTCCATGATCCAAAATAAATGCTTTTTGTCCTTCAACGGCTGGTGGTAATAATTCTGAAATAGTATACATATTTTACCTCTTTCTTTTTTCGACCGGAATATTTTTTTGTTCTGATTGAATGATACCAGAAATATTAAATATTGTCATATCAGAATATTTTTTTGTTCTGATTAAATTTTATTTAATGCAGTTCAGGTTATTTTTTAATCATTTGAGAATTTTTAAAGCCTCTTTATATTTTTCTTTGTTACGATAAAACTATGAAAAATATTAAAGAAAACAATATCCGCAAGACATTATGGCATATTAAGCGCCATTGCAAAAATATAGAAAATAATCATGAAAGTGAATACAGTAAAACTGAGTTATTTCACTTAAAATCTAGCATTGAAACACTAAGTCGAATTTTGAACAATGAAAAGCCCTATCCAAATTTGGATAGGGAGGAAGTGTTTTGAAGATCAAAACCTAAAAACTATAACTTTAGCTTTCTCAAAGACAACTGTCCGAAAAACAAGTATTTTTCAGAAAGATCGTTTTTATCAAATTTCTTATATACCTACGATATTAGTACAACATACTTTGCAATGATGCTTAATAATACATTCAGGAATAGTAGACATTTTAAAATACATTTATTTATGTCTGTGACTTCGTTTATTTTGACTACCTCCATTATATGTCTTATAGAATTTTCTTTTACTAATTAAAGTATTATTAATTGGATATGGTTTATTCAGCAAATATCTTACTATTCTATCTAATAAATTTCTTGCATTTGCAATAAATACTATATAAAAAAATATGAGAGAATAAGTTCTTATGATGGAACCGATAACTGTTTCATAAATATAATATGAGACTGATGTTTCATCAGTATTATTTAAAATTGTTTTAATAAATTCTTTGAACAATGGACTAGAAATGATTGATTCAGAAAACTGCAATGCTAAATATAAAAATGGTGAAAAAAATATTAACCAGTATTTTTTTCGTTGAAGTCTCCTCTTAAACTTTTCATCGTCAAGATACGTTTCAGATCTTTTAGGTAACAAGTATTTAATATTAGCGTCAAACAGATGAGAAATACAAATTGCTAAAACCATTGCTATAAAAGTCCATGTAAATATTCCATTCTGTATTCCAATTAGAGAAGACAGAACAAAGGGCGAAATTAAAAAAACAATAATAAGAAAAGGAGAGATATGTGCCGAAATATAGAGAATTCTCACTATAATTAGACAAAATAGAAAGAACAGAAGCAATAAAAAAAGTGGTCTTGAAAAGTGAAAGACTGATAAATTTAAGGTAACGACAACATAGCTCTCTATACAACATATCATAATCACCAAATAGTGAAATCCGTAAAATAAAAATTGTTTAAGTCTCTCTGAATTTAATTGTGACTGTTCAAAATATATTTGTTCAATAAAACTTCCTAATCTTTGATTAAAATCTTTCTTGTTCTCAATCGTAAAAATAATACTTACTACAGAATGTGCTAGCAGTAGTATTGCAAAAAAAACTTTAGATACATGACTATTTTCTTCTAGATATATCTCCCAGCTTAGGTAGATTAAAACCGGAAACTCTGTAAGTACCGTAAAAATGTAATTCCATTTCATTGGTCTGTCTATAAAAAAGTCAATCAGGAAATTCAACACTGATCTTACAAGCTTCTTTTTAGGTTTTAGCACTTTTTCTTTCATTGTAATCTAGCTCCCAACTATGTTTTACCTATTACTATAACTATTTAGCTACTAATATTATAGTGTATAGTCTAGATAATTTCCACTAAACAAATACTTTTATTAATATTCTGAAACCATTCTTCGTTCAAATTGAAATATTTACATTTTTAAAAGAGATCAAGTTTAGACTTGACCTCTTTTCTTTTTATTTATACTTCATCTTCACTTCTTGCATCCAACTTGGAAGAACTTTATTCAATTCCATGTTGAGTTTAAGTTTGTTTCCTGCAAATTGATTTGTTGCTTTAGACGCATCGAGTGTTTTTACGAGATCTTCACGGAATGGAATTTCATATGGTTTTTTCAAGTCATAAGCCTTTAAAGATTTGGTGAGTAGCTGACTGTCTAGTCCCCACTCAGATGCAAATTCTTCGACAAGATTCTTTTGTCTGTTTTCCTGCCATGCATTGAAAGCTGTGTCGAAGTCTGTATCTGCAGATAAATGTCCTGGAACCAATTCCTCATTAATAAAGGTTTTAAGAGACTCGGCAAGTTCGTTCTCTCCTAAATTACTGAGTTCTTGTATTTGCTCCAATATCAAGATTAGGTTATTATCATTGATAACTAGCACTCCATCCTTACTTGATGTCTGTTTATCAATTAGTGTAAATATGCTTTGGGCATCAATAACCTGGGTCCCTTGAATTTTTGTCTTCCCAACTATATTATCAATTATTATACCAGGCGGTTTCGGTTCTTTAGGAAATAGATTTTTATAAGCACCTACATACTGTAACCATGTATGCTCTGTCATCCCAAACGCTTCATCGTCCCAAGAAAACTCATAATATTGTTTTACTTTACCTAACTGGGTTGCTGCATCGATGAATGTTTTTTTAAAGAGTGCCTTTTTCTTCTCATCATCTCTAATAGAAACCCAATTTGTAGGATCTTCTAATTCATCTTTTAAATAAGAGAATTTATCAGCCAATTCAATTACTGCATCAGAATATTTCTTAACCAAAACTCTACTATTTTTCCCACCACTTCCATACAAGCGAAGAGCATTATTTACAAGAGATTCTGTGATTCTAGGAAATTGGAAATTGATAATCGTTCCAAACTCTTTAGTGGAACCAAATACACGATTTGTACGAGAGTATGCTTGAATCAAACCTTGAAGTTCTAACGCTCTATCAACATAAAGAGTATTTAAGCGTTTGGCATCGTATCCAGTTAGTAGTTGGTCTGCGACAATTAAGATATCGATATTTTTAGGATTTCTACCACTCCCTCCTCTTTTCGCACGAGCAGTAATATCTTCAAAATAGGCATTCTCACCACGAACTCTATCACCAACTAGGAGCTTAATCCCAGTAATTCCTGCATAATCTTCAAACATTTCCTCGACAACTTCATTAGCGATATTATCAGGGTCATTTTCGTTCCCAAAACTAAATGTCATTACTACATTAGGTTTCGTATCACCTTCCTGTAATCTTTCTGCTATTTGCTTTTTAAATTCGTGGTAATAATGAATTACACGTTCTTTATAAGCTACCGTTAAAATCGCATTGAATTCTCCCTGTTGAGATTGCGATTCCCAGCTGGCAAGGATTTCTTCTACCACTTTTGGAACATGATACTTATCCTGGTAAAATAATAGACCTTCTTTAATCGCGTTCTTTTCTATTTCCAGTTCAGTCCATTGATGAACTTGTCGTTCAATCTCTCTTTGTCCTTTACTTGGATATTCTTCAACTAAAATTTCAATCAGTTGCTCACGGAGATCTTCATAGCTTCTAAACTCACCTGTATTGATGTAGTCAACATGGAAACCTAAGACATTTCCATCTGCAATAGCTTCATCAATTGTATATTGGTGTAAGAGTGGGCCGAACAGTTTTTCGGTGGTATTAATGACTTCACTACGTTCATTTATTTTACCCTTCACCTTATTTTCATCAAACAAAGGAGTTCCTGTAAAACCAAAGAACAAACTATTTTTGAAGAAATAATCTTTAATGGTCCCCATCATATCTCCCATGGTAGTTCGATGGGCTTCATCAATGATAAAGACAATTTTTTTATCTGAAAGTTGATGTTCCTGTGCTTCAAGCAACTCATTTACCAAAATGTTCAGTTTGAAGGTAGTCGTTACTACAATCCCACTCTTAGGAGAAGTGAGTTGTTTTCTCAATTGGTAGGTACTCTTTGTCCCATCAACATCTACGGATTCATAAACGGAATAGGCTTTAAAGGCTTTTGAAGTCTGTTCGTCTAGATCTCGTCTATCCAGCAAGAATACCACTTTATCAAACTCTGTACGGGTTGCTAGAAACTGAGCCGTTTTAAAGCTAGTAATGGTCTTTCCTGAACCTGTTGTATGCCAGACAAAACCACCGTGCGGAATCTTATCTGGATTATCCCAACCAAATGCTGCTTTCTCAACCGCCTGAAGAGCATAGACCTGATAGGGACGCATCAACATATGGCGACGATTTTCTTCATTGTCAGGATCTTCATCGATAATGAGATAGTCTCCCACCATCTGATGGGCCATTGGAACCATCAAGAAATGTTCGATAACTTCTCTATAATCCGTTAATACACGTTGTCCCAAGTGCTTCCCATTTTCTTGACCTTTTTGGGTTACCGACCAATGAAAAACGAAAGCAGGATTGAAATCATTGACGGATTTAGGAGTCGCAAAATAGCGAGTTTCAACATCCGTTGTCACGACCATCATCTGTGAGAAGGCCATGAAGTTGTTGGTGTATTCTCCATCTGCATAGTAACGTTTGAACTGACCAAAAGCTTCATCTAAGCTTTTGTCACTTCGTTTTTGTTCGATATTAATCAGTGGTAAGCCGTTAATGAGAAGCACAAGGTCAAAACGATTGCCGTTAGGGGTTGATACTTCACGAGCAACTTGATAACTCGAGTCACCACCACTCACTTGTGCTTTTTTCAAAATGGTTAGAGTGATTTGTTTTCTTGTGACTTCTGGATGTTCATCACGATAAATCCCATCAATCTTTCCGGTTGAGCCTTCGATGGATAAGATTTTTGCAGCTTCATAACTGTTTGAAATCTGATTGACTTTTGATAAGACTTGTTCAAATTCGCTATCTGTCAGTTCGACACCTTCTAGGACATCGGCATTAATACGATTAAGTTCACTTCTCCAGTTATCAATCAAATCCTGAACAGCCACTTTATGAAGATTACCATTCAGTTTATCTGGAGCTTGCCATCTGAACTTGGTTAATTCTTTTACAAATTCATCCTGAAAATATCTCTCAGATGCGTCTTTATTCATACGACCCATAGGGTTTCCTTTCTAGAATGACTCTTCATCTCTTTAGACAAAGAGTTCATTCAAATAGGCTTTTTTCAAATCTTTTAGTTTATCGAGTTTTTGTTGTTGGAGAGTGATAGATTTGTCAAGTTTTTGGAAAAAATTACCAATTGCTTGTTGTTCAGTAATAGAAGGAAATAAAATAGAAACTTCCCCAATTTCATTTTTATTAATTTTCTTTGGAAAAGCAATATGAAGTGTTCTACTCCATAGTTCTTTTTGAAAATTGATGGATGAAATAGAAGTATTTAAAAAGTTACTATCAAGCTGAGTAGATCGAATTAAGGCCAAACTTACATAAAACGCTAATTTACTATCAGTATTCACAACATTAGACGTTCCAATGTCTCCAATTCTTGTCATCAAAACATCTCCATTTTGAGGAGAAATTTTAAAATCTTTTTCAAAATCAGCCTCAGAAATATACTTGTTTGATTTTAGAGTTTTTATATTTTCAACACTTAAAAACATTATGCCATCTGTTGTATATCTAGGAGTTTGATGTGTTCCATCATAAATTTCTGATACTTCTCCCAACTTCTTCTCTTCCCACTCCCCTTCAAAACCAGGGAAGCGACATTTAGGTACTCGTTCTCCCTCTGCTGGGAAGAGTTCCTTCATCATTGCTTCTAGTTCTTTCTCAAGTTTAGAGATTTCATCATCCAGACTATCTAAAGTCTCAGAATAACGATTATTTAATTCCTCCAACACTGCAATCTCGGCTTTTAGAGGGGATTTGACTAATTCTTCAATTTTGTCAAGAACTGAACCAAACCACTTTTTGTAAAGGACCTGATCTACTTCTGCATCTGTCAATTGTACGATACGTTCTGCAACTAACTCTTTCATTTCAAGTTCTTTTGTTTTAATGGCCTTATTGACAGTTGATTTTTCTTTGGTTAAGTCATCCACTTTCTTGAGAAGTTCATAGTCGACAGAACCTTTTTCAGCTTCCTTCAAGCTAGCTTTCACTAGTTTACTTTCAAAACTATCTTGGGCTTCTCCCTCATCGTTCTTTTTGAGAGTGTCGAAGAGAGCATTATACTCATCACTGTCTTCAACCTTGGCATTTTCTACTAGCTCACTCAACTCGCTATCAATTTCAGAAACACGGGATTTGAGACCTTCGATATCAGCTAGCTCATCCCCATAAAACTCACTAGCGATTAGTTCATTCGGAATGATAACGCCGTTCCATCCGTCTTGAACTTTTTCCTTATTCTTACCTTTGGTAACCATGTTAGGTTCACGAGTTCGACCAGCCTTATAAAAACCTAGTTGCTCAATCAACTCTACATCGTGAGACAGGTAATTAGTCCAAATCTCTGCTATAATTTGGTAGCCATCATAGATACTCAATTGTTTAAATTCTGATAATCGATCTTTGATAGCTGCCAACATCTCTTCTCTTAGTTGTCGAGGACTGATATCAGAGTTCAATTGGTGCAATTTTGCCCAGTATTCTTCTAAGTATTCTTGGATAGAAGCTATTACTTGCACCGTTTCTTCTGTCACTACTGGACTAGATAGTACTGCTTCTGAAAATTCTTCAATAGATTGATTCAATTCAAAGTAACCAGGGCGCTTCTCAGTTAGTGCCTGACCCAGTAGTTCTGGATCCACCTGATGAAGGGCTACTAAACTCTTGATATTGTTTTCTGGAATGCCACCGTATAGATGGGCCTCCACATCATGAGGAATTTCTTCATCAATAGCTGTCACGTAACGAGGGATGTTCATGTTGAACTCGTTTTGAATCAACTCTTGACGACTTGCTAAATGGCTATAGCCTTTTTCTTCGACACGATTCTTGTAAACATCTACAATTTTCGCAATATCTTTCTCTTGGAGGACATTTTGTTTCCCAACTTTGATAAAGTTACGGGATGCATCAATGAAAAGAACTGGTTCGTTTAATTCACGATTTTTCTTCAAAATAATAATACAAACCGGAATACCTGTATTTGTAAAGAGATTACTTGGTAAACCAATAACTGCGTCAATCTGATTTTTCTCTAATAGACGTTTTCGAATTTCACCTTCTGCAGAACCACGGAAAAGGACACCGTGTGGTAAAACAATGGCCATCGTTCCAGTCGTAGATAAGTGATATAGTCCATGAAGAAGGAAGGCGAAATCTCCTTTTGAATCTGGAGGAAGGACACCTGCAATTTCAAAACGCGGGTCACTTGGTTTAAGACCGGCACGATTCCAATTTTTAATCGAATAAGGAGGGTTCATAACGACTGCATCAAACTGGACTCCTTCATTTGGACGTTCCGGATCTTCCGGCCAGTCTTGCCCAAGAGTATCCCCATTTTTGATGCTCATTTTCTCTGGACGAACTCCATGAAGTAAGAGATTCATTCGAGTCAAGTTATAGGTTGCTGTGTTCTTTTCTTGTCCGTAGTAATTGAGACTTTTCTGTAGTTCTTCTGATAAATGTTTTTTAACAGTTAACAAGAGAGAACCTGAGCCGACTGTTGGGTCGTAGATAGAAGTAATCTTTTGATTTGTCGCTACAATCTGCGCCATAACTTCACTGACTTGATGTGGTGTGTAGAATTCTCCAGCCTTCTTACCTGATTCCATGGCAAATTGACCGATCAAGTACTCATAGGCATCTCCAAGTACATCTCCATTTTGAAGAGTCACCATATCCAAATCTTCAAACAATCGGATTAAGGCTTGAATATTTTTATTTCGCTCATTTAAATTGCTTCCTAGAGCTGTATCAGTTAAATCAAGAGTTGAGCTCTAGAAGAGACCTTTGAAATCATCTGAATCATTTGTAAAAGCAATGCTACGTTCGAATTGGTTGAGACTGTCAGTGACTTTTTGAACTTCAAAATTCCCGGCATTCATATCTTGGACCCATGCTTGATATAGATGTTCAGGGCGCACAAAATATCCCAAGATATCCTGAATCATTTTTTCTAGTTCAGTACCATATTCCTGATGAGCGTTTTTATATTCTTCAAACCAATCTTCTTCCTTAGACAGACCTGCGGTTGTCGCAAATGTTTTCAGAGTCTGGTCACTCAAAAATTTATAAAACATAAGGCCCAACATGTAGTCTTTATACCGACTAGCATCCATGGACCCACGTAATTCATTTGCACCATTCCATAAACGAGCTTTAATTTCTTCTGATGTAATCATCTAACTCCCCTTTTTAACGTCTTTTAAAGAATCATTTTGCTAAAATGTTCATTATTTGAAATCGCAACCATTGGCCTTATATTAGGCCAAACTCCAAATATATTATCTATAAAATTATATCATAAAATTAGAGCTTTTGTACGTTGTGGTTACAAAGAGAAGAGTTTAAATATCTAAAAAATCTTATTGGATAGTTGTTTAGCATTTTTATTTCGAACCAAAAATAATGGTCTCTCCCGTCTTTCGTTTTATCTTTATTTAATACAAAAAATTTTTTTGGTTGATTGCCATAGTTCTTAAGATTTCATCAATTAAAAAAGTTAAAGGAATATTCATCGAAGAATATTTTTGAAAGTACTCTACAAATCTAAAATAATCTTCTGAGAAATAGTCCATCTGCAATTTATTTTCATAATACTCTTTTCTATATGTATTCATTTTGTTTGATTGACCTGTTTTTGTCCTTTCATTGCATTAATAGTAATTGTAATTCTGCTTTCTTTCTCGCTTCTTGATCTGTTATTTTTGTACTATCCCACGCATATGCTAGTGTTTTCCCTTTATTATAAATTAACCAAATTCTTAAATTATCTATACTTTCTCTAAGTTCTTTCCAATTATTCTAGTTTACTAATTCTGGCAGTTCCTGACTTGAAACAAATCCCTGTTCAAAAATACGATTTTGGGTCTGAACCTTTAGAGAAGCACTATATTGATTGAACTCATCAATCAATTGTTGTTTTATTTCATGAAACAAACTACGTATTGAAGAATTTTTCATCTCCAGATAGTCATTAACAGCATGTTTAATTTTAACTTCCCCATTTGGAAAATACACTCGTAACAAATCTATCAAACGAAAGTACAGAGCTCGTTTTGAAACCTCTAAACTTTCTTGTACTCCCTGAAAACTATCACAACTGTAGTAGATTTTAGATAATAAGACAATATCCGGCATTAACACTACAGCAGAAAAAATATTTGCCTCACGCTCTAGTAAACTTTCCTGATTGTCGACAGATTCTGTAAAACATGTACCGTTATGGTTTAGAACAAAATGGCCTAGTTCATGACACAGGGTGAAATTCTGCTTAACTTTAGGGTTATCCTTCTCATAAGAAAAACTAATACCAAATTCATCAATTATTGTTAATCCTTCAATATTATTATTCGTAAAGTGATGGCTCATCACATGAATTTTATTCATCTTTACACAATGATAAAAAAATAAATTGAAATGATATTTTAGTAGAGGAATATTATTATCTTTCATGTACTGATATAATCGTTGTTTTGTAACATTGCTTACTCTAGTATAAAATTCATCCAACGAATCATACCTCCTTTAGTACAGCGTGGCAACTAAACCTAATTGATTGAGTTTATTATATAAAAAAAGCGGACAGATGTCCACTAAATAATAATTTATATAGTCAATTATTCACTATAAACTTCATAGTCTAAATATCAAATGTTACTTTAGCATATTTTTGCGCTGCTTCATATTTATCAAATACAAGGTCTTTTTGTAAATCTTTTACTGTATCCAAAGAATAGTTAAAGTCAAGTAAATCTGGATTATGATCTCTTATTAAACAATAAAAATAACCATACATACATGTTTTTTCTTGTTTATAATTTGGAATTCTTATTTTAATAGTATGTCTATATTTACTTTTTATTTTATTGCTTTTACTTTTCAACTCTACTATATAAGAAAGGACACAACTTTCCTCAACAAATACCGTAAAATAAATATCTGAAATATTTTCAATATGTTGAGAACAAGGTCTTTCTTCCTTTTTCGTAGTTTTGCTTAAATTAAAGAAAGGAACCTCTTGAATAGACGGTCCTGGAGCAGCACCTAGGCAAGTTTCAAAGTGACCAGTATCTCTATTATATAATCCTACACCTTTAGGAATTTGATTTTTATGGTCTTCAAACTGAATCTCTATAGAAATATACTCTTCATTATTTTCAAATATGTCCTTGTACTCAAGTAAATCAATGTTATGTTGGCTTATTACTGCACCAGGAGATAACGTTGAACTGATTGAGATAAACGAATCAAGTCTAACCTTATCCCTTGTACCTTTCTTAATTGCCGAGACAGTAATATTAATATTGCCAGTCTCTCCTATCTGATTACCATTATTATAAGCAATTAACAAGTACTTTTGTTTATCTTTATAAAGACCACCATCATACCTTATGTCTGCAAGATTATTTGTTTCTTTTCTTATTCTATTAAGGGCAATTGATGATATTACTTCTGGATTTATAGTCTTTACTGTAACTTTATTATAAATTAGATTTGAATATTGATTCGTGGAATCATCCACTAGTTCTGGTACACCAGTAAAACTATTTACATTGTATATTTCTTCAGCCTCAATCGTAATTTTTTTGCGTTTATTGTATTTATCCTTTAAAAAATGTAATAAAAAAGGTCCTACGATTACAGAGAAAATTATTGCAAAAAGACCACCATTTTTAATTACACTATTGAAAATATCGTTTATAATATCCTAGTTCCTCTCTTTCATAATTTATAGAAATCATGTAATCTTTTCCATCATTCAAATCATGTTATAAAAGCATAGGTACCACACTTTTTTGTCAGAAAATAGTCACTACACTGACACGAATATTTTTAGAATGTTGCACCATTGGTTAGACCACTTTTAATTCACAATTCTAGTTCATTATATTCTTTTATTAAAAGCCTTCTTACGTTCTTCCATAAATTCAATTAATTCATTTTTGAAGATTTCTTTTTCTTCATCAGTCAAACCTTTTGAATTCATGCGAAAAAGCAATTCAATATTGTCTAATTCATCAGATTTTTCTTCTGAGTTTCCAACTAGATAATCAACTGGCACATCAAAAAGATTAGCGATTTTTAGCAAATTTTCTTGGGTTGGATTTTTCTTACCTCCCTCCCAATCAGCATAGGAAGACTGCCCAATTCCTAATTGTTTTGCCAGCTCAACTTGAGTCAGGTGAGCTTCTTTTCGTAATTCTTTTAAGCGCTCTGCAAACAGCATCGTTATTCCTCTTCAATTTTTTAAAAAATTATAAAAACCTCTTGATAAATATCGCTTTAGGCGATAAAGCGTAGATATTGCTGATAGCGATATTAGAAATCTAAATAATAGCCCCTACTAATTGAGCTCATTAACAATTAAATAAAAAGTGCGTCTGACAACCAGAGGACTGATTGCCAAAACTACACTAAACTTCGTAACTTTATTGTAAACGTTTTGGAAAGAAAAGTCAAGTCCCTAAATGGTTGAAGTGAAGATATAAAACATTTTTGTGGGCTTCCACGCATTTCGGACTTTCGCACTTTTCCGAATAGTAAAGTGAACTGGCTTCGCCAAAGGGCGTAAGAGAACCCAATGGGTATGATAATGACTACCTATTTAGATTGGCTGGGAAAGCGGTGGTAATTCATGCAAAGCACCTTGCTAAACGTTGCCACCGTGGAAAGAGGGATTTTTCCAACCAAATAACTTTTCTTTACTGCAGTCTATCTAATAAGATAGATCTACTCTCAAGCTACTAAGTTCTTTCCTTTTTTCACTTAGTAGCTTTTTTACTTATTACAATAACGGAGAATGATATGACAAACTTTTTTCGCACTACAATGTAAACGACTTTACGATAATTACACTTTTACTTATAGAATATTCAGTTCATCTGATAAGCTAACCGCACAGCTATACGCTCAAGCTTTGAATGATTTAGATTCTTTAGCAAAGAAATCACTCATCACTGGATTTTCTCATGCTGAAGTGGCATTCTATACTAGAATGTTTAAACGTAAACTCTCTACTCACTACTACTCAAGAGTGAAGCTACCAGCTTAACTCTTTTTATTTTACAATCAGAAAGGAAAAAACTTATGATCCCAGAAACTTTAAAAATGAAACCAGAATTTATCGGTCCAGCCTACTACGAAAAATTAGGGAATGCTCCTCGTTATGTATTTGGTAAAGAAGGAAAGTACCAAAGACATATTCTAAATAGTGAAACTCACGGAGCCTTCCACGTTATTACACCTGCTTCTACCACTGTCTTTCCAGAAGATGCTCTTGTTGAAGCAGTTAAAAGTATTTTAAAACAACATCTACTATAAAACAATTTTATATAATTTTTTAAAAATTGAATATTAATCACATCACTCTCAAACAGATATAGTACTGTTGACCTTGTTCTATATATGTGCTAGAATTATTGATATATATTCAATGAAAGGCTTTACACAATATGTTTCCATTCATGCCAGCAGCACGAGCAAAAACTGTTTTTGATATCCCCTATCAAAGATTATATCAACTTGGTTTTAAAGGATTAATTTTTGATATCGATCAAACTCTTGTGATGCATGGCGCCCCCGCTACAGAACAAGTTATTGAACTATTTCAAAATCTCAAAGCCATTGGTTTTCAAATTTTTCTTTTGTCAAACAACGACGAAGAAAGAATATCAGAATTTAATCAACACTTATCTGTGCCTTTTATTCCTCTTTCTGACAAACCAAATCCTAAGAACTTTAAAAAAGCTCTTGACATGATGCAGCTAAAACCATTTGAAACAGTTATGATTGGAGATCAACTTTTTACAGATGTGCTCGGAGCTAGTCGTGCAAATATCTCCACTATCTTAGTTGATTTTTTATATGATCCTAAAGAAGGCGGAATTGGTAAAAAACGATGGGTTGAAAAATTAATACTTCATACTTACCCATTTTTGAGACAAAAAAATAAAAATTTAGATGTGATCAAAAAGGAGAAACAACATGGTTTTTTGGAATAAGGATCTATTATTTTGTGAAATTAGTCCTACAACATATAAAATCTCTTTAAAAAAAGAAAATCTAAAACGACATATACAAAACTTTAAACAAGGAAAAAAATTCTCTAAGATTCGTCAAGAAAAGATATTACCTAACTTAGTTTCATCATATTCAACTCAACTGATAAAACATGGTCCTGGAATTGATATTAATCTTCAAAAAGGAAAAGCTACCAACATACAGATTGCTAGTAAAACTCTAAATAACATTATCATCCATCCAGGGGAGGAATTTTCTTTTTGGAGTTTAGTTGGTAATACAACGAAGAAAAAAGGATACCAGGAAGGGCGAGTTATTATTAATGAGAAAGTAGAACCTGGTATTGGCGGAGGGCTATGTAATTTAGCTAACTTGCTTCATCTTTTAATTGTTCATAGTCCTATGGAAATTACAGAATTTCATTCTCACTCTGATGCATTAGACCCTGATAAGGGGACTCGGAAACCATTTGCGAATGGAACTTCTGTACAGTATAATCATCAGGACTATCGTTTTAAAAATAATACTGACCAACTTATTCAATTGAGAACATGGACTGAAAATGAGATTCTCTTCGGGGAATTAAGAAGTGAATCACAATTTCCGTTCACTTATCAGATAGTTGAAGAAAACCATCATTTCAAAAAAGAAGGCAATTATTACTATCGCAACTCCATGATTTATCGTGAAAAACTTGATAGAATTACTGAACAATCTTTGGAAAAAGAGCTTATTTTGAAAAATCATTCAAAAGTCATGTACGATCCGAAACTCATTCCTAAAGAAATGATTAGACAGTGACCTAAGTACTTTTATTTTTAAGAAAAAGAAATTAGAATTAACATCAAAAGGAACATTTATGAACTCACCTAAATTAATTGTTATGCTGACGCATAATGATCACACAATTGAAAATGCACGAGAAATCTTCGAATCATGTAAGAACACCAAAGCCGAATTTTGGGGATTTAAAGAAAAACCACTTCCAATTTCGGAAATGAAGTCTTTATTTTCAGAAATGAAATCTTACGGTAAAACTACTTTTCTTGAAGTTGTGGAATACGATGAAGAGAATGGTCTTCAAGGTGCACGAATTGCAAAAGAATGCGGATGCGATGTTTTAATGGGGACTGTCTACTTTGATTCAATCAATCAATTCTGCAAAGAAAACAACATGAAATACATGCCATTTGTTGGACAAATTACTAATCGCCCATCTATTCTAGAAGGTTCTATCGAGGACATGATTTCTGAAGCAAAGGAATATCTAGCAAAAGGAGTTTACGGATTTGACTTGCTAGGGTACCGATATACAGGTGATCCTGTCAAACTAAACAATGCTTTTGTTCAAGCTATAGAGGCTCCCGTTTGTTTAGCTGGAAGTGTTGATAGTTATGAACGTTTAGATAAAGTCATTGAGGCAAATCCTTGGGCATTTACAATCGGAAGTGCATTTTTTGAAAAAAATTTGGTACAGAAATTCACGAACAGATTAATAATGTTTGTAATTATATAGAGAAATAAGGTATAGTATACTTTGAAATTAATATACTCTCCTATATCAAATAAATTTTATTTTTATATCAACAAACTACTCTCAAAAAATGAGACTTTTAATCTCACTTTTTGAGAGTAGTTTTGTATTTTGACTATCACTTTAGTAAATATTCAGCAAAAGATATTATAATTTTTATACTAAAAATAAGATCGAGCATTTTTAAAAATATGTATTAAAAATATTTCATGTTTCTGCTGTAAAAATCAATGTTGGAAATTCTTGAGTTTTTATCAAAAAAGACATCCAAGAGAAAATTCTTGAATGTCTGTAAACGTTGATATAATAGCATTGATTAACGTTTTGAGGCAACTGACCTCGTCAGATTGCAGCCACATTTGTAAGCGACTAAAGTCGCAACAACTGTGTCAATTGCCCCAATTTAGTAAGAAAGTACAAAAAGAACACCCCGAAAGGTGCTCTTTGTAAGTATAGTAATTCTCTCGAATTAACGTTTACTAAATTGTGATGCTTTACGAGCTTTCTTAAGACCTGGTTTTTTCTACATTATGATATTTATGGTAAATTATCACTAAAATCAAGTAATTTTAAGAGATAAATCCTCAATATTTACATATATAATCCTTTTGAAAATCGAGAGGTTATCAAAGGGTTATCACATTTTAGTTTTCGGAGCTTATGTAGTTGAGAAATACGAAATACTGTATCATAAAGATGATGTACAGTTTAGCAACAAATATACAGTTTCTTCGTGCCTGGACAATTTCTTTTTCTATACTGAAGATATTTAAACAGTTCTATATATTATTTCTTGTGAGTAATTTTCATCAAAAAATTTCATAGAGTAGCTCCCTAGAATCATGGAAAAGTAGTAAAAATAGTTGTTATCCTAGTTGATTAAAAAAATCCCTGATTTCCTCATCTTTTATAAAATAATATATAATTTTCCCCTCTCTTCTAGTGCCCAAGATGTTTTGATTGGCTAGTTTACGAAGATGGTGGGAAGTAGATGCCATACTGAGATTTAGTAAACAGGCTATATCACAGACACAGAGTTCTTCAACAGCAAGAAGATAGAAGATGATATTTATCTGTTTATTATCGGTAAATTTTGTTAAAATGCGAAGTGATTTTTGGACTTTTTCCTTTTCAAGGTAGTTCGTTGCGGTTGTAATATTTTGCTGATTTATAACATTCACTTGGCAGATACTATCTTTTTTCATAATATTTTCTCCTAGCCTAATATAGTCCATAGTATGTCAAAACTGTTATTTTCAATCAGGATATATATCCCCAATCCTAAATAAACAACGGCAATAAACCATCTGCTATATTTTTCCAAAATTTCTCCAACAGAAGAGACTTGTGCCAATTTTTGGGCAGAAAAAACCAAGAGATAAATCATGACTAGAAAGGTAAGTAAAGCTACTATCAAATTTGCTAAATTTAAGGTAGTAAAATATGGAACAAAGACACCAATATTGTCAGCACCACAACTTGCAAAAGTAATCATAGCGACTAGAAATATCAGGTTTTTATTATCTTTGCGCAAACCTTCTTTGGCAATAGCTTCTCCATCAGAATCTCCTAAAAGCAAAACTTTGAGACCTAGGAAAATTGGAATCAAACCGAGTAAACCTAAAATCTCTTTACTAGGAATATAATTTAAGACAAATGCAAAAAGCAAACTTAGCAATATTAGACTAACAGAGCCTAGAAATTGTCCTAAATAGATGTTAATGATGTCTTTTCTGCTTTTTCTTTTGGCAAAAAATAACATTAGGATAATAAGTAAGTCTACGGCTGTCCCAGAATACAGGATTATTGAAGTAACAACATTTTGAATCATAAAATACCTCATTCAAATATATTTTTGAATGTATTCTAACATTAAACTTTGTAGATGTCAACTTAAAATCCACCAAAATATAGATAAGAAGTTAGTGTACCAAATATTAAAAAGCCCTGCCATCGAAATGACAGCAGGGCTTAACTTCAATATCCAGATAATATATTTATCTAAAAAAGGTACAGTTTTTATTGATTTGTAGTGCGATATAATGAGTTTCCAAAAATCAGAAATCGCTTAAAATCAATATTTTGACATCTATTGACGTGTACTGAAACCCTTACTTAACCTCTGTAAGGATATAATTACGGTACCAGTATATCATAAATAATAACAAAATCTTGACTTTCCGAAACATAATGATTTTCCCGAAAGAAAGAGATCAACCTAAAAAATTACTGTCTTACTTATGTAATGTTTCTTTAATATAATATAGAAATAAAAAGTATGTAAATGAAAAGATTTATCACATTACTTTTAGTGTCTCTATCTACAATTTTATTAATTGCATGCTCTAACCAATCAAGCAATTCTTTAGATGGCGAATACCGTTGAATAAACGAGAGTAGAAATGAAGTTGCCTTTACCATTTCAGGTAACAAAGGAAATAGCAACAAAGGAGAGGCCGACACCTTTACAATTGATAAAGACAGTGCAACAATCGAACCGACTGGCTCTAATATCATAAACCGAAAAGAGAATTATACCTTCAAGGATGACGTATTCACTGTAGATATTTCAGGAACAAAGCAGGAGTATTACAAAAAGGATAGTGAAGAAATACAGCGACAAGTAAAACCCTCAAACTATTTGATATTCTTTATACAATAAAAACGCTTTTGTACTGACCCCAAAAGTTAGATTTTTTCTGTCTAACTTTTGGGGGTCAGTACACACCCGCATAGCGGGTATTTTTTTGTCTCGCACCTAGCGGAGTGAGACAGGCTAATAGTCACATAATAAAAAATTTACTTAAAGTCAGATTTTAAATACTTTAGAATAGTTCTTTCTAAAACTTACTCCCAAATTTTTTTGCTCGTATAATTCATCAGGGGTTTGGGGATTCCCCAAAATTCAAATCATCCCAAAAAGTACATACACTTTGTGTATACAAATTTTAGGATGATTTTGGGAGTGTGTGTATACAGACTCTGAGCTCGCAAAGTCATATTATGAGAAATCTTTCCTTCTCGATAAAATAATCCCAAAAATCAATTTGACTGTCATTTGTGTGTACAAATATTTTAAGAAGATATATAAAAAAACGCTGCAAAATTTTTAACAGCGTTTCCTTATTTTAAAATTCTCATATGTCTTTCTTTTTTATGGTTAGCATCATAGTATTCCAGCATCGCATGATACAAACGAGCCTTCGTTTTATCTTGTTGTTTAATTCCATGAAGAAATAATTCTGCTCGCTTTAATTTCAATATGTATTCACATATCTGATCAAAATCCTTATCCATATTACTTTTGAAAATAAACATCTTTTTCCTCCATCACATCAACTATTTTTTGCATCAAAATAGACATATCCATTTTGTTTTCATAGCTTATTCTCCCAACTACAGTTGCAAGACGGGCTATAGAATTGATATTCTTTCCGACTTGTTCCAACTCTTCTGTTAAAGGAACTAAACCTTCAAAAGAGACTTTTTGGATGTTCAAATCTGTTCGTATTAATTTTTGTCTAGCAAACTCAGAAAAATTACGAATATTTTCCTTCCTCATACAATCATTTAATTTTTTATTTTCTTCTTCCGTCAAAAACACCTGTTTCAACACAGATTTTATTCTCATGGTCCTATCACCTCGTTTTCTTATTTAGTCGTTTTACAAGTTCTTTCACTTGTTTACTTGTCTTCTTTTCATATTCTATCATCAGCTCAACGCAGTAGTGAAATATCCTTACATTATCCAAATCCTCACTTTGTTCTGCTATTCTTTCTAACTGACGTAAGTTATTGATAATTCTTCTAACTTGAAATATAAAGTCATGATAAGATTCAAAATCAAATTGAAGATAAATAGGCGAGCTCTTAAATAACATTTTTCTGGCATAAGAGGAAAAACTTAGATGATTTGTCATTTCAATCAAGTTATTCACTATTTCATTTTGCTCCTCAGTGATGTAACATTTCTTTAGAACAGTCCTATATCTACTCATTTATCATATACTTCTTTCGGGCATTTTCATGGGCAATAGCTTTGCACTCCAGCATACGTTCCTGCTTTAAATTCTCTATAGACTTAAATAAATACGCCAAAGGAGACGTCGCATCCTCAGGAATCCGTTCAATCATGCTAATGACTTCATCACTAGTTACATACCCACTAGCCAAATACTCGCCTATCTTCATCTTCTGAGCATGTGTTAAAGTGTAATTGTTAGGATACAAAAATCTATCATTGTACTTATAAGAAATGGATTCTAACAAAGAATAATATTTGGGTGGAATATAAGTTTCAGGCTTTCTAGAACTATTATCCAGTATATTCTCAATCTCTTTCTTATTCTTACTCTTGTTCTTAATCTCTTGCGTTACATTATCATTTTCATCCGTTACTGTAACGTTACAGTCTAAAACGAGTTGTGGCTCGCCTGTAATTAGTGCTTTTTGTTTTTGTCTATGACGAGCAACACGTTCCCTAGTTTGTTTTCTAATCTTTTCTAGTCCATCTATATTCTGATGTTTCTCCCATTTTGGAATGGTAATAGCGCCATCTATGATTTCTATCATGCCAAATTCTTCAAACATGCTGAGAGCTAATTTTACAGATGTAGCCTTTCGCCTAAACACTGTTGAAAGCATCTCTTCTGTGTAATAAACCTTGTTCCCTAGACTTAATATGCCACTATTATTTTGCTTTCCTGCAAGCACCAGAATTTTAAACCATATTACAATAAGAGTATCTCCTTCTGGCATTGATTCTATTAGCTGAATTTTTTCATCATCAAATATATCTGTTGTTATCTTGATCCACTGAACACCATTCATACGAGTACCTATCTTTCATATTGCTTCAACCATCGTGTTACTGCTCTTTTATCGTATAAAGTCACTCCATCAATCACCATGGTTGGCATTCCTTCTTTCGTCCATTTTTGGATTGTTGTCGTAGATACATCTAACCACCTAGACAAACCTGACATACGAACCATAGGTTTATAAAGTTCTTTATCTTCAAATACTCTTGCTACAGCATTTGAAATCATCTCATCATAGTGAGCACGTAATTGCTTCTCTAATTCTTTAGGAAGCTGGACAACTAAAGTAGTTTCCGACATAAATTCACACCTCATTTCTAAATTAAATAAGCTCCGAAACCATTTAATTTGTTATTCATTTTGAATTATATATCCTTTTTGAATTTTTGTCAAGCTTTTTTATTCAAAAAGAATAAAATGTGTTATAATGATAAAAAGGAGGTTCTTATGACGAATCATATTACTAAACTGATAGAAAATAGCGGAAAAAAATTGACAGAAATTAGCGAAGCTACAAATATAGCCTATCCTACACTTTCTGGATACAATCAAGGAATCCGCAAACCTAAAAAAGACAATGCTGAAAAATTAGCAAAATACTTTAATGTTTCCGTCGCTTACATTATGGGACTTGATAGCAACCCACACGCTCCATCAAATCTTAAAATTGTTACAGATAGTTTCAAAACATCTAAAATTGGTTCTGTAACACCTTTTAAAAGCGATATGGAGAAATTAAAGAAAAGTATCGAATTTGGCGAAAGGGCATTAACACTGCCACTTGATGATAGTTTTTCAGATGAATTTCGTCACATATTCTCAGAATACCTAGCTGAGAAAAACAAACGTTTTATGTCTGAGTTTATAGACTATATGAATCACCAAAATAAAGATTCTAAAGTTTGGCAGAGCTGGATTAAAACAGACGAATACGCTATCCGACAAGAAGATAGAAAAAATAGATAGACACTCATTTCTCAATTACATAAGCTCCGAAAACTTAGATACGGAGAAAAAATGTCTATACACAAATACAAAACAAATAAAGGAATTCTATACTATGTCAGCTTTTACATTGGCTTAGATGCTTATGGAAAGAAAAAAAGGCACTTAAAGAGAGGGTTCAAAACCAAAAAAGAGGCAAAATTGTACGAAGCTCGTTTAGAAGCTGGTGTCGTTGCCCCCACAGTAAGTACCGACAAACCTAACCCCCAAGTCACTTATAAAGAACTTTATCAAGAATGGTTTAAGGCCTATGTTGGTACCGTTGAAGAAACAACTTCTTCCCAAACTAAGAATATCTATCGAATACATATTCTACCAATATTTGGCGATAAATTTATTGACCAAATCAGTCCTTTAGACTGTCAAAACTTTATTACACAAAAATCTCAGACTTTCAAAAATATCAAACAGATAAAATCCTATACCTCAAAAATTTTTGATTTTGCAATCAACATGAACTACATTGATCGAAATCCAATGAAGAATGTTATCATGCCTAAAATCAAAAAAACTAGATCAGATAATTTTTGGTCTCTGGAGGAATTACATCATTTCCTTGATATAGTGAAAGAAACTGAGCCATTTAAACATTTTGCTTTATTTAGACTGCTTGCATTTAGTGGACTACGAAAAGGGGAGTTATACGCTTTAAAATGGGCTGATATTAACTTTGACAGCAATCTATTGAACATAGATAAAAGTCTAGGAAGAATTGACGGTAAAGCGATTGAAAAGAGCACGAAGAATGAATCTTCAGTTCGTACAATCTATCTTGATGATGAGACAATCGATATTATTAAGCAATGGAGAAATTTCTATCTGAAAGAACAATCTCAGCTTCCTCTTACAAAGCTGAATATTAGTGATGAATATATGTTCTCTTACATATCAAGTAATGACAAAATTGAACCTTTGCATGCTGATTACATTAATAACGTACTGAATCGAATTATTAAAAAGCATAAATTAAAACCAATTAGCCCACATGGGTTTAGACATACACATGCAACACTTATGTCTGAAATTGGAATCGATCCTTCTAATACATCAAAACGTCTCGGTCATGCAAGCAGTCAGGTGACATTAGATGTCTATACTCACACCACAAAAACTGGTGAGAAAAACTCTATTGACAAATTTGCAGACTATCTCAATAAAGCAAAATAAATCATGATTTTAAAAATTTAGAAGAGGTTATCAGAAGGTTATCACAAAGCTATTTGAGCTCAAAAATCGACAAAAAAGCACTTTGCAAAATTTTTGCAAAGTGCTTTGAAACGTTGATATAATCGTATTGATTAACGTTTTGAGAATTGTGATGCTTTACGAGCTTTCTTAAGACCTGGTTTCTTACGTTCAACTTTACGTGAGTCACGTGTAAGAAGTCCTGCGCGTTTCAATGAATCGCGGAAGTCTGGGTCTACTTGAAGAAGGGCACGAGCGATACCGTGACGGATAGCTCCTGATTGACCAGCGTATCCACCACCTACAACGTTAACGAAAACGTCGTATGAACCTGCAGTTGAAGTAACCGCGAATGGTTGGTTGATTACAAGACGAAGGTCAGCGTGTGGGATGTACTCTTCAACATCTTTTTTGTTAACAGTGATTTTACCAGTTCCTGGAACAAGGCGAACGCGTGCAACAGCGTTTTTACGACGTCCAGTACCTGCATATTGTGCTTGTGACATACTTTATTGTTCCTTTCCTTAGATAAGTCCTGAAATATCAAGAACTTCTGGTTGTTGTGCAGCGTGAGTGTGCTCAGCTCCAACAAATACTTTCAACTTCATACCTTGAGCGCGTCCAAGAGTATTGTGTGGAAGCATACCTTTAACTGATTTCTCGATCAAACGTACTGCATTTTTAGAACGAAGTTCACCTGCAGAGATTTGTTTCAATCCACCTGGGTGGTTTGAGTGAGTGTAGTAGATTTTATCAGTTGCTTTTTTACCAGTCAATTTAACTTTTTCAGCATTGATAACAATCACAAAATCACCTGTATCAGTGTGTGGTGTAAATGTTGGTTTGTTTTTTCCGCGAAGTACGCTAGCAACTACTGCAGAAAGACGTCCAAGTGGTACATCAGTTGCGTCAACTACGTACCATTTACGTTCAACTTGGCCTGGTTTAGCCATAAATGTTGTTTTGTTCATGATTTCTCCTATATATAGTTCGATTTTTGTTTACGGTGATGGGTGTTCCTTCCCATCGAAAAGTATTTGGAAGGTTCCGGGGCCTTTCAAATGGGGTAAACAATACCGCCTACTATAATACCAAATTTCACCCCTAAAAGTCAATAGATATGAAAAATATTTTTCTGAATTCCACTCTTTTTATCTCTAAAAAACCTCGCTTTCGCGAGGCTCTTCTATTTATAAGATAAGGCACGTTTAAAGGTTTTCCAAGGACCTAAATCATCTGTTTGCAGAACGAGACTAGCATACATACGCCCGATAAAGATTGTTGCTGTTACTGCAAAAGCAATCGTAATAGCAAGCGAAATCCATGCTTCTAACCCATTTGCATAACCATTAATAGCTCTAAACGGCATGAAGAAAGTCGAAATAAAGGGAATATATGAACCAATCTTCAAGATGAGATTGTCACCAGCTGCACCTAGAGCTGTCACTCCAAAAAAACCACCTATAATCAAAATCATCAAAGGCGACAAGGCTTTTCCTGAGTCCTCAGGACGAGAAACCATAGAACCTAGGAAGGCTGCTAAAACAACGTACATAAAGAGGCTAACCAAGACAAACAATAAGGTGTTGAGCGAGAAAGCTTCTCCTATATGATTTAAAATACCAGATTGTGCCAAGATTGGTAGGTCTTTAAAGAGAAGAATGGCAGCAAGTCCACCCACGACGTAAATGCCAATATGGGTCAAAATCACAAGAAGCAGAGCCAGCATGCGAGCGTAGAAATAATGACTAGCTCGGATACTAGAGAAGACCACCTCCATAATTTTGGTTCCTTTCTCGCTAGCCACTTCCTGAGCAGTGACACTAGCATAGGTAATCAAAATCATATAAAGGAAGAAACCAAGCCCTGCGGCCGCAATGGTTTGAACAATTTTTTTGTTTTCCTTAGATTCATCAATCTTCTCAGTAAAATCAACGGTTTGACTCAGGCGTTTTTCCTGTTCTTGAGACAAATTAGCCGCCGAGCGATTGAGTTGGTATTGCAGTTCGTTGAGCTTATTAGTTACTGCTAGCTTGATGCCTGTTTCAAGAGAAGTTTCACCATGATAGACGGCCTTGAGGACGCTGTCCTCTTGGTCAATGGTTAGGTAACCCTTGATTTTCTCATCTTTGATAGCAGCTTGGGCACTGGCTTCATCCTGATAATCAAAGTTGATACCATTGGTACCCTTGAGCCCATCTTCCACAGATGGCACAGTTGTTACTACTGCTATCTTACTATTCTTGGCCATAGAAGACCCTTGGAGGTAGCCAATTCCCCCAGATAGACCGATAAACAAGAATGGTGAAATCACCATAAAGAAGAAACTCCACGACTTGATGTGTCGAAGATAGGTTTCCTTGATTACAACCCACATATTTCTCATACTTCCACCCCTGATTCTAGTTTAAAGATTTCATCAATTGTTGGCGCTTGCTGGTCAAAGGTTGCGATGTATTGCCCCTGAGTCAAGATTGGGAAGAGTTCCCTTCCAGCGCTCTCATCCTCTAAGATCAATTTCCAACTGCCTTGTTTGGTCAAACTCACCTGCTTGACATGAGGAAGATTTTCCAATTCTTCCTTGCTTCGTTCACTTGAAACAAAGAGACGCGTTTTCCCGTATTGATTGCGGACATCCTGTACCGGTCCATGCAAGACCACACGTCCATCTCGAATCATGAGAATATCGTCACAAAGCTCCTCGACGTTGGTCATGACATGATCAGAAAAGATAATGGTTGCTCCGCGCTCTTTTTCCTGAAAAATAACTTGCTTGAGCAATTCTGTATTGACTGGGTCCAATCCACTGAAAGGCTCATCCAAGATAATCAAGTCTGGCTCATGAATCAGAGTAATAATGAGCTGAATCTTCTGCTGATTCCCTTTTGACAGACTCTTGATTTTATCAGTCAGCTTCCCTTTCACTTCCAACTTCTTCATCCATTGAGGGAGTTTTTCCTTGATTTCCTTAGCATCCATGCCCTTTAGAGTCGCCAAGTAACGAACTTGTTCAAGGACTGTCAATTTAGGCATGAGACTGCGTTCTTCAGGCAGATAGCCAATCCGAGCGTAGGTCTCTTGACGAATACCCTGACCATCTAGACTGATTTCTCCTTGATATTCTAAAAACTTCAAAATACTGTGGAAAATTGTTGTCTTCCCAGCACCATTTTTCCCGACTAGTCCTAAAATACGACCTGGTCGCGCTTGAAAGTCAATACCAAACAAAACTTGTTTGGATCCAAAACTTTTCTCTAGACTTCTTACTTCTAGCATATTTCACCTCCGAAATGTCTTGCACTCATTATACTCCTTTTTGATAGCCTTTACAATGATTTCTGTCCATTTTTATCATTCTCATTTTAGTAAAAAATCTTGGGGTACTTTGAGTTATGAGTACATTATACAGTGTAAACTCCAATTTATCTTCTCTGTTCCTCAACTGTCTATTTTTGATCCTGAATTGTTATTTGAAAAGCAAAAATCCACCCCGAAGGATGGATTGATGAGTTAACGCACTTCTGCATTCACTTTTTCTTCGAGAGAAGCTTGGACTTTTTCCATATAGCGTGCGACTTCTTCGTCCGTTAAGCTATCTTCCGGATTTTGGAAGGTCAAGCTATAAGCCATTGACTTCATACCAAGTCCCAATTTCTCACCTGAGAAGACGTCAAAGAGTTTGATATCTGTCAAACGTTTCACACCGGCAGCTTGGATAGCGTCCACAACTTCTTGGTGAGTCACTTCTGCCTTGAGGAGAAGGGCAACGTCACGGCTGACTGCTGGGAATTTAGTAATTTCTACAAATGGAGTAGCAGGTTGAAGGGCTACTTCGATGGCTGAAAGGTTGAGCTCAGCTACATAAGTTTCTGGAATATCGTAAGCCTTGGCAGTGACTGGATGCACTTGACCAAGGAAACCAAGAACTTGGTCACCGAGTGAAATCATAGCTGTACGACCTGGGTGGAGGCTTTCAATTTCAGCTGTAGCTGTATAGATCACTTCTAGTCCCAAACGAGCAAAGAGGGCTTCAAGGATTCCTTTAGCATAGAAGAAATCAACTGGAACTGCTGCTGTTTGGAAGTCTTTTTCAGCAACCAAGCCTGTCAAGGCAAAGGCAAAACTGTTGATCTCATTTGGAAGTTCTTCTTTTGGATTACCTGTTTGTTCAAAGACTTTTCCAATCTCGTAAAGGGCCAAGTTTTTGTTCTTACGAGCTACGTTATAAGCCACCGTATCAAGGATACCTGAAATCATATTTTGACGGAGGACAGAGCGGTCCACTGTCATTGGCCACATGAGTTCTGTAAGGTTACTTGGTTGAGCCGTAAACTCAACTGCTTTTTCAGGAGTTGTTAGAGCGTAGGTGATAATTTCTGTCAAACCTGCTCCTTCAGCAATGGTACGAACTTGACGTCGAAGTTTTTGTGTCGCTGTCAATTCACCAGCTGTCCCATCGTCTTTTGGTAGACTAGTTGGCAAGCGGTCATAACCATAGATACGAGCGATTTCTTCAAAGAGATCTGCTTCTATTGTGATATCCCAACGACGACGTGGTACGCTGACTGTAAAGCTGTCTGCATTTCCAGAAAGACCAAAGCCAAGACGACGGAAGACGTCTTCTACATCCGCGTAAGAAAGTTCTGTACCAAGGACACGGTTAACATCAGCAAGAGTTGAAGAAACTTCCACATCAGAGGTATCAAGCTCACCCGCTGAAACGATACCTTTACGCACCGTCGCACCTGCAAGTTCTGCAATCATGCTAGCTGCCGCATCAAGGGCTTCATTAACTGTTGCCACATTAATGCCTTTTTCAAAGCGAGAAGATGACTCAGAACGAAGGTTGAGGCGACCACTAGTCTTACGGATAGATTTTCCATTGAAAACAGCAGCTTCAAGGACAACACGACTAGATTTTTCAGAGATTTCTGTTGCTTGACCACCCATAACACCTGCAAGGGCTACTGGCTTGTCCGCGACAGTGATGACTAGGTCATTTGTTTCCAAGTCACGTTCTTCACCATCCAAGGTCACTAATTTTTCACCAGCACGCGCTTCACGCACACGGATGTCAGTTCCTTCAAAGGTATCCAAGTCAAAGGCATGCATTGGCTGACCAAAGTAGAGCAGGATGTAGTTTGTCACGTCCACCACGTTGTTAATAGGACGGATACCTTCATTCATAAGAAGGTTTTGCAACCATTGTGGACTTGGTGCGATAGTAACATTGTCCAAGATACGAGCTGCATAGTAAGGCGCCTTGTCTGTCTCAATGCCCACAGAAAGAGCATCTGCTGCAGCTTGGTCAGTTTCTGAAAGAGTAAATTCTTTAAAGTTGACTGCCTTATCATAGATGGCTGCCACTTCGTGAGCTACCCCACGCATAGAAAGAGCGTCTGCACGGTTTGGTGTGATAGACAGTTCGATGATTTCATCATCCAAGTCTAGATATGAGAAGACTTCATCCCCAGGAACGGCATTTTCTGGCAAGATTTGGATGCCATCTGCGAATTCCTTAGGCACAACTGAGTCAGAAATTCCCAATTCACCAAGTGAACAGATCATTCCAAGTGACTCAAGACCGCGGATTTTCCCTTTTTTGATCTTGTAATTGTCAGCAATGCGAGCTCCTGGAAGAGCCACCATAACCTTGATACCAGCACGCACATTCGGTGCACCACAGACGATTTGACGGGCTTCTTCTTCGCCAACGTTAACCTGACAAACATGGAGGTGAGTTTCTGGCACATCTTCGCAGGACAAGACCTCACCGACGACAATTTTTGAGAGACCAGCAGCCGGTGATTCGACACCTTCTACCTCGATCCCTGTAGTTGACATTTTTTCAGCCAACTCTTGCGATGGCACATCAATGTCCACCAATTCTTTTAACCATTTATAAGATACAAGCATAATTTAGTTCTCCAGAATGACCATTGCCACTCTAGTTCTTTTCCTTTCCTATCATTTCAATAGAAGAATCATCTTCTTACCTTAATTTCTTTCTCAGTAACCAATCTGTATCTACTTTTTGACCAACCATAAAATGATGTTGGCTAAATTTTTCAAAACCATATCGATTATAAAACGCTTGAGCTTTTGTATTATGCTCCCAAACACCCAGCCAAGCCCAAGAAAAACTATTATTTGTAGCAAGTTCCAGAGCGAATTCAAAAAGTTGCTTACCTAGTCCAAATCCTTGGAATTTTTGTAGCACATAGAGGCGTTGAATTTCAAAAGCATCCTCTAATTCTCTCTCAGTCTGAGCACTGCCCCAGTTGACTTTGAGAAAACCAGCTATCTCCTCTTCATGCATAATGAAATAGGTTTCGGATTCTGGATTTTCCAACTCAGTTGACAAAACTCTCAGACTATAAGCCTCTTCAAAGTATTCCTGTAACTGCTCTTCCGTATTATCATGAGCAAATGTTTCACGAAAGGTTTGTTTGGCAATTTTGGACAACACCCCAATATCTGCCTTTTCTAATCATTATTTAAACTGTTCTGAGAAGCGGACATCTCCTTGGTAGAATCCACGGATATCATTGATTCCGTAACGGAGCATAGCTACACGCTCTTGTCCAAGACCAAAGGCAAAGCCAGAGTAAACAGTCGCATCGATACCACTCATTTCAAGGACACGTGGGTGAACCATACCGGCCCCCATAATTTCGATCCAACCTGTTTTCTTACATACGTTACAACCTTCTCCACCACACTTGAAGCAAGAAACATCCACCTCAACAGATGGCTCTGTGAATGGGAAGTAAGAGGGGCGCAGACGGATCTGACGCTCTTCACCAAACATTTTTTGCACAATCAACTGAAGGGTTCCTTGAAGGTCTGCCATAGAGATGTTTTTCCCAACAACCAAGCCTTCGATTTGGTGGAACTGGTGACTGTGGGTCGCATCGTCTGTGTCACGACGGAACACACGCCCTGGCGAAATCATTTTCAAAGGACCTTTAGAGAAATCATGGGCATCCATAGCACGCGCCTGAACTGGAGACGTGTGAGTACGTAGCAAGATTTCTTCTGTGATATAGAATGTGTCCTGCATATCACGAGCTGGGTGGTCTTTTGGAAGGTTCATACGTTCAAAGTTATAGTAGTCTTGCTCCACTTCAAAACCATCCACGACTTGGTAACCCATCCCAATGAAAATATCTTCGATTTCTTCACTGGTTTGTGTCAAAACGTGACGGTGACCAGTAGCAACTGGGCGACCTGGAAGCGTCACATCGATACTCTCGCTAGCCAGTTGAGCTGCGACTTTCTTTTCTTCCAAGAGCTTAGCTGTTTCTTCAAAGGCTGCTGTCAAGACATCACGAGCTTCATTGACGTGTTTCCCAATGATTGGACGCATCTCAGCAGAAACATCTTTCATCCCTTTGAGGATTTCAGTGAGCGAACCCTTTTTACCAAGGACAGAGACACGCAAATCTTGCATCTCTTTTTCATTTTCAGCAGTAATCTGCTTCAAGCTAGCCAGCGTTTCTTCGCGAAGCGCTTTTAATTGTTCTTCAATAGTTGACATAATTCCTCCATCAGTCTCTCGTAGATAAAAAGAAAACCACATGCCAAAAACTCCACTCGGAGCGTTGACACGCGGTACCATCCGTTTTCATCTGACAAGTCAGACCTTCATTTCTAAATCCATGCGCAAGTGAATTCACCCAGCTTTCATATAGAGAGCTTGCAGTCACGGCTCTCCTCCCTGATATACTTCCCTTGAGTTACTAGTCTTGCGGATTCCTATTCAATTACTACTTAGTTTATCAGATTTTTACCATTCTTGCAAGACCTATCTCACTTCTGCTTGCTTTTAAATCGCCATTGGAAGCGAAGCTTGTCATAGAAGGGAAATTCGATAAACAAGACTCCCAAGCCCACACAGAGACTGGCAAGGACGTCTGATGGATAGTGAACTCCCAGATAGACCCTTGATACCAACACACTGACTAGGTAGAGAGCAAGGACGATTTGCACGATTTTTCTCCAGACTGGATTTTTAATCCGTTGACTGAGAATGACAATCAGAGAACCAACCATCAAGGTTACAGCCAGAGAATGGCCGCTTGGAAAGGAAAACCCCTTCTCCTCAACCAAGTGTAAAATAGCTGGTCGTGGGCGCTGGTAGATATTTTTAAAGGTAACGATTAAAAGAGCTGTCAAAGCCAGATTTCCCAGCATGAAGAAACTTTCTATCTTCCACCGCTTACGATAAAAAACAAAAGCTGCAATGACAACCCAAGTGATAATCACTGGAATATCAATCAAGCGTGTGATGGCCCTGAAAAGAATAGTCAAGTAATCTGGCAAGTCTCCTCGAACGGCAGTCTGTATCGGTTGGTCAAAACCGACCAGCGTTTCAGGGTAAAATTTGACCATATAGCCAAGAATAACGAAAAGTAAAAGGGCAAAACTGCCCTTCATTAAAAATGTTTGTTTATCTCTCATAATGTTTTAAGGTTGGTTTCAAGAGAACATACAACAACCAGAATGAAACGGAAAAGATTACACCCTCAATCAAGTTAAAAGGCAACACCATAGTCATTAGGTAGTTGGAAAGTCCCAAAATTTTTCCAATATCAAAGTTAGCAAACTTAGCGTACAAAGGAACAGCATAAACATAGTTGAGAACCAACATAGCCACGGTTAAACCAATAGTTCCAGCTAGAGAACCTAGTAGGAAACGAAGGGTTGTCCGTTCCTTTTTCCAAATCAAAGCAAATACGATGACAAAAACTCCCAAAGCCACGATATTCATTGGCAAACCAATGTAGGTATTCACTCCCTGGCTATTAAGAAGCAGTTTCAAGAGTGAGCGAAGCAAGAGAACTCCTAGAGCAGCAGGCAAATCCATGACCACCAAGCCCACAAGGACTGGCAAGATACTAAATTCGATCTTGAGGAAGGACGCCGCTGGTAAAAGCGGAAAGTCAAAGTACATCAGCACAAATGAGATGGCTGATAAAATCGCAATGGTCGAAAGTCGACGTGTGTTTGTCATAACAGGTTCCTCCAATTTTCTATAAAATCAGAAGAAGTTAGAAAGGATTCCTCTATCTATTCTCACTTTTTATATACCAAAAGTTCCCTAGCACTCTATTGAGCAAGCGGTTACAGTTTAGCTATAAATCTATCAAAACAGACAAAGCTATTCTTTCGTCTTCTCCCATCCAGACTATACTGTCGGTTGTGGAATCTCACCACATCAGCTTGCGCTCGCGGACTTCTTTAAAGAGAAGGAAATAGAGATTTTTCTTTTAGACTAGGCGACAAGCTGTAGGCATAACTTCTGGTTAGGCAAAGCTTGTCAACAAAGTATAAAAGGAAAAGATCATTTCCTAGTTAAAGTCACCGCCGGTCGGGAATCACACCCTGCCCTGAAGACTCTTTTATCATAACAAAAAACGCTTGCAAGCGCAAGCATTTTGTTCATTTTCATTTTCATTTTTTATTTCAATTTATCCACTTCATAGGTGTGGACGAGCTCAAGACCTGCAAAGTTCTGCTGGCGAAGAGCCTCATAGACAATCATGCAGACGGTATTAGACACATTGAGACTGCGGACATGTTCATCATTCATAGGAATACGGAGAGCTTTCTCAGGATGTTCGCGCATAAAGTCCTCCGGCAAGCCCTTGTCTTCACGTCCAAATAGAAAATAATGGTCTTCATCAGTCGATAAATCCGCATCAGAATAGACTTTTTCCGCGAATTTAGAAATCAGATAGAGTTTGCCCTTCATCTGAGACATGAAATCCTCCAAACTCTCGTAAAAATAAATCTCTAGTTTATCCCAATAATCCAATCCAGCTCGCTTCATCTTGCGGTCATCAATAGGAAAGCCCATTGGCTTGATGATGTGGAGGGGAGAATTGGTCGCAGCGCAAGTACGCGCGATATTGCCTGTATTTTGTGGAATTTGTGGTTCAAATAATACAATGTGATTTGTCATGACTTGCTTCCTTTCACCATTGCAAAAAAATAGCCACACTGCCCGGAGTCAAGCTCAGCAAACAGCGTGGTTAAGGCATCGTTAACTTACCTCACAACAGGTTTGAAGTAAATCAGCGAAACTACTTTCTTAGTATAACACTTTCAGAATCATTGTCAATAGAAACGACTTGATTTTTTCAATTTTTTCAAGCTATTTCCAAGGGTTGTAAAATCTTCCGTGATTCTGCAAGATAAGTAGTAAACTAGCTACTAAAAACAAGGCTGCCAAGAACAAGGTAAGATAGTCTCCTTTTTTCAAAGCCTGATAACTATACCAAGTGCGTTTTTTCTCTTTCCCAAAGCGGCGAAGCTCCATGGCAGTCGCGATGGTATCAATGCGTTCTAACGAGCTAAAAATCAAGGGAGTGATAATGCGCAGATTGCCTTTGATTCGTTGCATAAGGGAAACTTTCTTGGATAATTCCATCCCACGCGCCTCCTGAGATATCTTGATAGTAAAGAATTCTTCCTGTAAATCTGAAATATAACGCAAGGTCAGGCTGACTGAATAGGCAATCTTGTAAGGCACACCAATTTGATTTAAACTGGAAGCAAACTGACTAGGGTGGGTTGTCATCAAAAAAATAATAGCCAGAGGAATGGTGCAAAGGTACTTAATGGCCAAATTTAGCAGGTATAGGGTATAGTTTTACCTTATAGCAAATTTCCTACTAAAAGCTCTTGTTATTAGCTAGTAGGTGCATTTTTTCTTGAAAAAAGGTATGATAGTTACATAATGAAGAAGTAGGTTTTATTATGAAAATTATCCTTGTCGGAGGGGGAAAAGTTGGTTTTGCCCTCTGTCGCTCCTTGGTTGCAGAAAAGCATGATGTTTTGCTGATTGAGCAAGACGAAGCTGTCCTCAATCATATTGTCAATCGCTTTGATATCATGGGTATCCTTGGTAACGGGGCCGATTTTACCATCCTTGAGCAAGCCAGTGTCCAGGATTGTGATATCTTTATCGCCCTGACTGAATACGATGAAGTCAACATGATTGCAGCCGTTCTAGCCAAAAAAATGGGAGCTAAAGAGACCATCGTTCGGGTGCGGAACCCTGAATATTCTAACTCTTATTTCAAGGAAAAGAATATTCTCGGTTTTTCTCTTATCGTTAACCCTGAGCTCTTGGCTGCTCGTGCTATCGCGAATATCATTGACTTCCCCAACGCCCTCTCTGTCGAACGTTTCTTTGGTGGACGGGTCAGCTTGATGGAATTCACTGTTAAATCCTCCAGTGGTCTTTGCCAAATGCCCATTTCTGATTTTCGGAAAAAATTTGGCAATGTCATTGTCTGTGCGATAGAAAGAGATCATCAAATTATCATTCCAAGCGGTGACATGACTGTACAGGATAAAGATAGAATCTTTGTCACTGGTAACCGTGTTGACATGATGCTCTTCCATAATTATTTCAAGTCTCGTGCCGTGAAGAGCCTTCTCATCGTCGGGGCAGGTAGAATTGCCTATTATCTACTAGGTATCCTCAAAGACAGTCGTATCGATACCAAGGTTATTGAAATCAATCCTGAAATCGCCAGCTTCTTTAGCGAGAAATTCCCAAATCTCTACATCGTTCAAGGAGATGGTACCGCAAAAGATATCCTGCTGGAAGAAAGTGCTCAAAACTATGATGCCGTTGCGACTCTAACAGGGGTCGATGAGGAAAATCTGATTACCTCTATGTTCCTTGACAGGGTAGGTGTACAGAAAAACATCACTAAGGTCAATCGTACCAGTCTCCTCGAGATTATCAATGCGCCTGATTTTTCAAGTATCATCACACCTAAAAGCATCGCTGTAGATACAATCATGCACTTTATTCGTGGTCGTGTCAATGCCCAGTATTCAGACCTTCAAGCCATGCACCATCTAGCCAATGGCCAAATCGAAACCCTGCAATTCCATATCAAGGAAGCTAATAAGATGACTGCCAAACCTCTTTCTCAACTGAAATTGAAAAAAGGTGTTCTTATTGCAGCTATCATTCGAAAGGGCAAGACTATTTTCCCAACTGGGGAGGATATGCTGGAAGTCGGAGACAAGCTCTTAGTAACAACTTTGTTGCCAAACATCACCAAGATTTATGACTTGATCGCGAGGTAAGAAATGAATAAAAGCATGATTCGTTATCTCCTTTCAAAGTTACTTTTGATTGAAGCTGTTCTCCTCTTGGTTCCTGTGTCTATCGCTGTCTATTACCGTGAATCAATTCAAGTCTTTACAGCCCTCTTTTCGACCATAGGACTTCTCGTATTACTAGGTGGTTCAGGAATTTTACAAAAGCCAAAAAATCAACGAATTTATGCCAAGGAGGGAATCTTGATTGTTGCCCTCTGTTGGATACTTTGGTCCTTCTTTGGCGGTCTCCCCTTTGTCTTTGCTGGGCAAATTCCCAGTGTTATCGATGCCTTTTTTGAGATCAGTTCTGGCTTTACAACTACTGGAGCAACTATTCTGAACGACGTTTCGGTTCTCAGTCGTTCCCTCCTCTTCTGGCGAAGTTTTACCCACTTGATTGGAGGGATGGGAGTGCTTGTTTTTGCACTTGCTATTATGGATAATGCCAAAAATAGCCACCTAGAAGTGATGAAGGCTGAGGTTCCTGGTCCTGTCTTTGGTAAGGTTGTATCCAAACTAAAAAACACTGCCCAGATTCTCTATCTCCTTTATCTAGCTCTCTTTTCCCTCTTTGTCATCCTCTATTATCTGGCTGGTATGCCCCTATTTGATAGTTTTGTCATCGCTATGGGTACTGCGGGTACAGGAGGATTCACCGTCTATAACGACGGAATTGCCCACTATGGTAGCTCACTGATTACCTATCTAGTTAGTATCGGAGTTCTAGTTTTTGGGGTAAATTTCAACCTCTACTACTACCTCATGCTCCGTCGCATCAAGGCCTTCTTTGGAGATGAAGAACTCCGGGCTTACTTGGTCATCGTGCTGGTTTCTACAGGCTTGATCAGCCTCAATACCCTCTATCTCTACTCAGGATTTTCAAAGAGTTTTGAAATGGCCTTCTTCCAGGTTTCCAATATCATTACAACGACTGGTTTTGGTTACGGAGATATTACCAACTGGCCCCTCTTCTCCCAGTTTATCCTTCTCTTCCTCATGGGAATCGGTGGTTCTGCTGGTTCAACCGCAGGTGGACTCAAGGTTATTCGAGGCCTCATCCTTTCAAAAATTGCCAAAAACCAAATTTTGTCAATCCTATCGCCCCACCGTGTTTTGACCCTCCATGTTAATAAAACGGTGATTGACAAAGATACCCAGCATAAGATTCTCAAGTACTTTGTCATCTATTCTATGATTTTGCTATCCCTTATCTTTATTGTCAGCCTAGATAGCAATGATTTTCTGGTTGTGACCAGCGCTGTCTTTAGCTGTTTCAATAATATCGGACCTATTCTAGGAACCACTTCTAGCTTCTCAATCTTTAGTCCTATCTCAAAAATTCTCCTCTCCTTTGCAATGATTGCAGGCCGCTTGGAGATTTACCCAATCCTCCTTCTCTTTATGAAGAGGACTTGGTCTAAGAGATAAAATACAACCACACCTTGTGTCTTACAAAGTGTGGTGTTTTTCTTTATCCCAAAACCAATTCATCACTGACTAGACTTTGGCCACTATTTTTCTGGAAGAGATGCATGAGGTCTTCAACAGTCAGATGCTTTTTCTCTTCTCCCTTGACATCCACCACTATCTTGCCTTGATAGAGCATAATGAGACGATTGCCGTACTCAATCGCATGGTTCATATCGTGGGTAATCATTAAAGTCGTCAACTGATGGTGTTCCACAATCTTTTGCGTCAAATCCATCACCATTTGACTAGTTTTCGGGTCAAGGGCCGCAGTATGTTCATCCAAAAGCAAAAGTTTGGGTTTCACCAGAGCTGCCATGACTAGGGTCAAGGCCTGTCTTTGTCCTCCTGAGAGATATTGAGTATCTACTTTTAAGCGGTTTTCAAGACCAATATTCAACTCCTTCAAGGCCTCTTGGAACTGGATTCTATCCTTCTCCTTCACGCCCCAACCAAGCCCTCTCTTCTGCCCGCGTCTCAAGGCAATAGCCATATTCTCCTCAATCGTCAAACGAGAAGCTGTTCCCATCTTAGGATCTTGAAAAACACGGGCAATATCCTTGGCTCTCTTTCGTACACTCAGATTTTTAATGGATTTGCCTGCCAATAAAAGGTCCCCTTCGTCCACAGATAGATTTCCAGCCAAGATATTCATCAAAGTGGATTTCCCTGCGCCATTACCACCAATCACAGAGATAAAATCTCCCTCTTCAACCTCTAAATCTAATCCTTTGAGGACATGGTTCTCATTGACCGTCCCTGCTTCAAATGTTTTGTGAATATTTTCAAGTGTTAACAAGCTTGCCATAACTTTCTCCTCCTATTCATTTCTCAGTTTCAAACCACGAATCTTTAATCTCTTTTGCAATTCTGGTGCAAATAAAACTAAGGCTAACAAGATTGCATTAAAGAGACGAACTAGATTTTGATCTAGATTTGGAATTTCATAGATATTTAAAATAATCAAACGGTATACAATAGCACCAATTCCGATGGATAACAAGCGGCCTCCAATGGTCAAGTCGTGAATCAAGACTTCCGCAATAATCACTGCACTCAAACCAACAACTATAGTTCCTGTCCCAGAAGTCACATCTGAAAATCCATCATTTTGGGCAAACAAGGAACCACATAGGGCAATCAAGCCGTTTGAAATCATGTAACCAACAATCTTCATGGTGTCTACATTGACTCCATTAGCCTCACTCATCGGAATATTGTCCCCAGTCGAACGCAAGACCAAGCCAATCTCTGTTTTCATCAAAAGGGTCAAGACCAAACAAACAAGTAAGAGACAGGCTAAACTGAGTGAGAAAACAGCTTCTTCATTTGTCAGACCCAAGCTAGCCAACTGTTTAAAGACAGTTGAAGAATCTCCCAAGGAAAGATTGGGCACACTTCCCATGATTTTAATATTGATTGAATAAAGCCCTGTCAAGGTCACAATCCCTGTCAAGAGAGCTGGGATTTTCATCTTGGTGTGGAGCATTCCTGATACAAGACCTGCTACCATACCTGCCAGCAAAGCAAGTAAAGTCGCAAGCCAAGGATTTGTCCCTGCCTGTATCTGAGATACGACGACAGCCGCCCCCAGTGGAAAGGCTCCTTCAGCAGTCATATCCGCAATATCCAAAATACGGAAAGTCAAGTAGACCCCAATCGCCATAATCGACCACAACAAACCTTCTGATAAACTAGATAGTACAAAATTCATCTCAAACCTCCTTATTCCTTGCCTTCTAACTTACTAATATCAATTCCTAGTGCATCTGCCATTTCTTGATTGGTATGCAATTCCAGTTTTTCAGGCAACTCAACTGCTATATTTTCTGGCTTCTCACCTTTTAAAACACGAATCAGCATGCGAGCTGTCTGTCTTCCCAATTCTTCATAATTGGTTCCGTAGTTATACAAGCCACCAACAGCAATCATTTCTGTTGAACCACCGAATACTGGAACCTTGTGTTTAATAGAAACCTGCTTGACTGTTTCCATGGTTGATGAAATGATATTATCCGTTGGTACAAAAACCATATCCACCTCTGCCATCAAGCTTTCTACAGCAGCCTTGACATTGTTACTGTCCAAGATTGTTTTTTCAACAACGGTAAAGCCTTTTTCTTCCAAAAGACGCTTAGCTTCATCCTTTTGTACAACCGAATTGGGCTCACTCTGAGTATAAAGAATTCCAATTGTTTTAGCTTTTGGCAACACTTTCTTTATCAAATTGATTTGGGTTGAAATGGCATCTGATGACTGATCGCTTGTCCCAGTTACATTGCCCCCAGGATGCTCTCTTGACTCTACCAACTTGGCACTGACAGGATCTGTTACCGCTGAAAAGATAACAGGTGTCGTTTGTGTTGTATTGGCCAAACTCTGAGCAGAAGGCGTTGCGATAGCTAGAACGACATCACTAGATTCTGCTAGTTGCTGGGAAATCGTTTTTAGGTTTCGTTGTTCTCCCTGTGCATTTTGCAAATCAATCTCGATATTTTTCCCTTCAACATAGCCTTGCTTAGCCAACTCATCCACAAAACCTTCTCTAGTAGCGTCCAAAGATTGATGAGTAATAAATTGCGAAATACCGATACGAAAAACATCTTTTTTCTTATCTGCCTTCAACTGATGCAAACTGATCAGAGAGGTCAAGAGGATACCCACTACCAAGAGAGGGGCTAGTAATTTTCGAACAACTTTCATAATGAAACTCCTTCTCAGAAAAGATAAAACAAAAAACCGCCTAGATACTATCTAAACGGATGCTTGAAATAATCTAACAAGTTATAACTTTGCTAGTCCATTTAGATATTCATCTATATGGACCACAATCAAAAATCTTAGCCACATAGATACAAACAAATTGCTTGAACTGTTTGCATCCATGGTGACATGTCTACAAACACTATCTAAAGTAGCTAAAGTAAAAGTTTTGAGTCATCGTTACAGCTTGTCTCTTATTCATTTCTTTTTCTGCTTTCTTTTTTGATGTTTCCTATCTTACCACCTTTTTCATCACCTGTCAAGAATGTTTCAGAATTTTTTAAAATTTTTCGAAAATTCTTTCAGAACGCTTTCAAAAGTTTTTCAAATCAGTCCAACAAAAAAGGTTTATAATTTCCATAAAAGTTGACATGGAAATTATAAAACCATTGTTAGTTTAACCCTTGTTGGTAACGCGCCAATTCAGCTTGGTTAGCCCAAACATAGTGACCTGGACGGATCTCTACCATAGATGGCTTATCAGTCTCATAGTCATGTTGACTTGGGTCGTAAACCTTCAAGACCTTCTTACGTTCCAAGATTGGATCTGGGATTGGTACCGCTGAAAGCAAGGCCTGAGTATATGGATGAATTGGATTGTTAAACAATTCTTCTGTTTCAGCAACCTCTACAATAACACCCTTGTAAATAACTGCGATACGATCTGAAATAAAACGAACGACAGACAAGTCATGGGCGATAAAGAGATAGGTCAAACCAAGTTCTTTTTGGAATTTTTTGAGCAAGTTCAAGACTTGGGCACGAACAGAAACGTCTAAGGCTGAAATGGGCTCATCTGCAATAACAAAATCTGGTTGCATCACTAAGGCACGAGCAATACCGATACGTTGACGTTGACCACCTGAAAACTCATGAGGGTAACGAGTCAAGTGCTCAGCAAGAAGACCCACTTCACGGATAATATTTTGAACTTTCTCTTTACGTTCTTCTTCATCCTTAAACAAACGGTGATTGTAAAGACCTTCAGAAATAATATAATCAACAGTCGCACGTTCATTCAAACTTGCGGCAGGGTCTTGGAAAATCATCTGGATACGACGAATCAATTCCGCAGCTTGTTCACGCGATTTCTTACCATTAATCTTTTGACCATCAAAAATGATATCACCATTACTTGTATCATTTAGACCGATTATCGCACGACCAATAGTTGTTTTCCCACTACCTGACTCACCTACAAGCGAGAAAGTTTCCCCCTTGTTGATAAAGAAGTTAGCATTTTTAACCGCGACAAACTTCTTACTTCCTTCACCGAAGGAAATTTCTAAATCTTTGATTTCTACTAATTTTTCAGACATTTCCTTCCTCCTAGTCAGCCAGATGGGCAAATCCCATTTTTTCACGGATTTTATCGTGGAGATTTGCAATCACAGCTGGTTTTTCTACTTTTGGAGCATCCTCATGAAGAAGCCAAGTTTTAGCCCAATGCGTCTCTGATACTGAGAATTGAGGAGCTTTTTGTTCGAAGTCAATCTGCATTGCATAGTCAGAACGCAAGGCAAAGGCATCCCCTTTCAAGTCAGTATAAAGTGACGGAGGTGTTCCTGGGATTGAGTAAAGATCCCCTTTATCATCAGCAAGCTGAGGCAAGCTAGACAAGAGACTCCATGTATATGGATGGCGAGGGTCATAGAAGACTTCCTCAACAGTTCCATACTCAACGATTTCTCCTGCATACATAACCGCTACCTTATCCGCAATACTTGCCACCACACCAAGGTCGTGGGTGATAAAGATTGTTGTGAAATGGTACTCGTTTTGTAAAGATTTTAGCAAATCAATAATCTGTGCTTGGATGGTCACATCCAAGGCAGTCGTTGGCTCATCACAGATCAAGACATCAGGTCGACAGGCAAGGGCAATCGCAATAACGATACGTTGACGCATTCCTCCAGAATATTGGAAGGGGTATTCATCAAAACGTCTATCTGCTTCTGGAATCCCAACCTTATTCATGTAGTCAATTGCCAATTCTTTCGCTTCTTTAGGCGTTTTTCCTTGGTGTTTTACAATAACTTCTGTAATCTGACTACCAATTGTTTTAATTGGGTCCAAACTAGTCATTGGATCTTGGAAGATAGTCGCAATCTTAGCACCCCGAATTTGTTCCCAATCCTTATGAGAAGATAGAGCTGTCAAATCTTGACCACGGTAGTCAATGCTTCCTTGGGCAATGCGACCATTTTCTTCAAGCATACCTGTGAAAGTCTTTGTCAAAACAGATTTTCCTGATCCTGACTCACCTACCAAGGCTAATACTTCTCCTTCAACTAGTTCAAGGGAAACGCCACGAATGGCTGTTAATACTTTGTCACGAACGTCAAATTCCACGACAATATCGCGAGCAGTCAAAATTACATTTTTTTCTTTTGTCATTTCTACTCCTATCTATGTGTACGTGGATCACTAGCATCCGCTAAGTTTTGACCAACTACGAAAAGGGATAAGGATACCAAGACAAGAGTTGTCAATGGAATCCAGAACAAGTAAGCATTGGTTGTTACGTTTTGTGAATAATCTGAAATCAAACGCCCCAAACTTGGCACTGTAATCGGTAATCCAAGACCGAAGAATGACAAGAAGGCTTCATATGAGATAAAGCTTGGAAGCATTTGAGTCATGGTTGTCACAATAACAGATACCAATTGTGGCATGATATTTTTGGCAACAATCTTCAAGGTTGGCGTTCCCAAAGTACGTGACGCCAAGTTATATTCCAAGTCACGGTAACGCAAGATTTGCACACGGATCATGAAGGCAATTCCAATCCATGTTGTCACACTCATAGCAAAAATCAGATTCCAGAATCCAGCTCCGATTGAATAAGTCAAGACAATGACAATCAAAAGAGATGGGATGTTTGAGATGACATTATAAACTTCCATCATCACGCGGTCAACTGATTTTGAAATTCCCCAAATACCACCGACAAAAACACCGATAACCAAGTTAATCACTGTTGCAATCACAGAAATGAGGATAGAGTTACGAGCTCCGAACCAGACACCGTCAAAGAGAGATTTACCGTTACTGTCTGTACCGAACCAATGCTGAGCATTTGGCTTGATATAACGAGCACTAAAGTCATTTACCTTGCTGACATCATTGAAATCAAACTTAGAAAACATTGGGTAGATGAAACTCATCAAAATGATGGCTACCAAGATTCCCAACATGACTACAGTTGATTTTTTCTTCATAAATTGTCTAAACACTGAACCCCAGTATGAATAAGCTGGCGCATCAATGGCTTCAGAGGCAAAATCGTCACGTTTTACAAACTGAAATTTTTCTTTATCGATTGTAGACATTATTTGCCTCCTTTCTCAGTCAATTTAATACGTGGGTCAATAATCGTCATCCAAATATCTCCCAAAAGAAGTGAGAAGATAGAAATACATGTAAAGATGAAGACAAGACCAACGACCATAGAGTTATTAGATGCTTTTACAGAGTCAATCAACATTTTACCCATACCTGGGAAAGCGAAGACTGTTTCAGTAAGGGTTGCACCACCGATAACCCCGATAACAGCACCAGGAATTCCTGAAACCAGCGGAACCATGGCATTTTTAAAGATGTGTTTGTTTGAAATTTCTTTTTCAGACAAACCTTTGGCACGAGCAAAACGTACAAAGTCTTGTGATTGCAAGTCAATCATATAACGACGAATCCAAATAGCGGTACCAGGAGCACCCAACAAACCAAGGATAACTGCTGGTAAAACATATGAACGCCAATCTCCAGCACCCAAGATAGGGAATGAATCTGGCAAGCCGATTGAAGAACCAGCTAAACGAACGATATAAACCAAGGCAATTGTTGGAAGAGCCATCAAGAAGGTCAAAGCCCCTGTTGAGAAGCTATCAATCCAAGTGTTCTTGAAGCGAGCCATAGCTGAACCAAGTGGCACAGCAATCGCATAAGAAATCACCAAACCGATCAATCCAACAACAGCAGAGCTGGCAATCATTGAAGGATATTGGTAGTTACTTTCAGTAGCCGTATACGGATCATCTTTTCCGTAGTTAGCTACTTCACGAGAGTCAGCCTGACTAGGTGATTTGTAGGTTCTTGAGTAAATATTTACAGAAGAAGTTTTCTTACCTGTTGGGAACTGAACTTGAGATGTTTTTGTTTGCCCTTGTCCTTGAGTAATAACCTGTAAAACAGGGCTATTAGCATAGGTTGGATAAGAGTCACCTAAATTAATGTTCACAAAGTTTTGATGCACAAATGGGAACTGACTGTTGAAGTACAAGAGATATTTATGTTTAGTTCCTGAACCAACCAATGACCATCCGAT
The DNA here is from genome assembly GCF_001836965.1 of Streptococcus sp. HMSC063B03. GTDB lineage: Bacteria > Bacillota > Bacilli > Lactobacillales > Streptococcaceae > Streptococcus > Streptococcus pneumoniae_F. The sequence goes on from NZ_KV831016.1 coordinate 142,082, forward strand.
CGCTGGATCGTTTTCGAAACGAAGATAACGCTTCAAGTCTGGATTTTCAGGGTCTTGAATTTTATTTGTATGATCAATGTCAATCAAGTTAGCATAGAAGTGAAAAACACGTTCAAAAATCGGGATTTCACGAGTAGCGTAGAATTGGCCACTTTCAGTAAATTCTCCTAAGGTCCAACCATGACCAATTTGTTTGATGTATTTTTCATAGATAGCCTTGTTGGTGTCATTGGCTTCAACGGTTACAGAAGCATCCATCTGGCTAGCTTTTTCTTGCAACTCTTTGGTATCGTAGTACTCGATATAGCCCATACGCTCATAAACAGTATTCTCATAGTTATCACGTTTATCAGCAGTTGTCGCAATCTTGTTATAGTTGGTATCCTGTTTGAAAATCAATTTTCGAGGAACCATTGTATAGATAATCGTGTAGGTCAAGGTTGTTACTAAGAAGATAGAAACCAAGGACCGCAAAACACGCATAAAAATATATTTTTTCATATCATTTCCTTTAAAAATCCCAAAAGAACCTTCTCCTCATGGAGAGAAAGTTCTATTGAAAATTATTTACTTCACATGACTTGCCAATTCTTTTTGAGCTTTCTCGTTTGACTCAGTCTTTTCTTTCAACCATTTTTCACGAGCTTTTTCATACTCTTCTTTGGTAATTGCTTTTTCGCCAACTTCAGTGTACTTCAAGTATCCTGAATTTTCACCTTTAAGACCGGCTACTGAATATGAAGAGCTAAATGGTAGAACTTTTGAAACATATGAAACGGCTGTTTCTTTGGGAGAAGCCATTACTGGAATTGTCAAAGCATTGTCAGTCAACCAAGCTTGTGCCACCGCGTATTTTTCATAACGTTTTTGAACATCTTGGTTTTCGCTGTTTGCGTCATCAAGTAATTTTCCATAGTCAGCTAAACCAAGTTTGCTTACTACTGATGCATCTGTGTTTTGGTCAATACCAAGGTAGAGGCGAGTGCTTCCTCCCTTAAGGACGAATTGATCCAAGAAAGTAGAAGGATCTTGATAGTCAGGATTCCATCCTAGCAAGGTATGGATATCCCAGTCTTGTTCTTTAGCTGTTGGAGCGCTAAATGAAATTGGTAAAGCTTCTGCTTGAGTCATTTGTTGCAAGTCTACAACAACATTATCTGAACCCAATACTTTTTCAATTGATTGTTTCAATGATTGAACACGGTTTACAACCGCTGTTGATTCTTGGATAACCAAGGCATCCAAGTGGATTGGGAATTCAACACCTTCAGCTTGTAGGCTTGATTTTGCTTTAGCAAAGACTTCTTTCGCTTTTTCTTCATTGTAAAGGCCATTTTGAGAATCTGCTAGAGATACGTTTGACCAAGTAGAAGAATTTGTCTTAGCCAAGCTATCTTGTACCAATTCACCAAATGTTTTCTTACCAACTTGAAGATTATATGGTGCAAATGTATTACGGATGGCTACTGCAGCTCCATCAGTACCATTTGTTTGAGCTGAGTAAGAATTGCGATCGACAGCAAAGTTCAAGGCTTGACGGAATTCCTTATTTAGCAATGCTTTCTGAGTAGATGTCTTTTGGGCATCACTTGTTTTGGCAGTGTGGTTATAGGTTGTACGACCATAGTTCAAGCTGACAGTTGCAACACCAGCACCTGGTTCGTTAAAGTAAATGTTATCTTTGAAGTCAGCTGCATATTTTTCATATGTAGAACTTGTAGGGAAGATACGCGCCTTGCTATATTGACCATCAGCAAAACCTTTGGCAATGACATCTTGGTCCTTACCATCCCAGAAAGTGAACTTAACGTTCTCAATTTTTACATTTTCTTTGTCCCAGTAAGCATCATTTTTAGCCATCTCGATAGACGATTTTGGAGTTACAGATTTTAAGACAAATGGACCGTTATAAAGAATAGAGTTAGCATCTGTTGGGGCACCAAAACCTTCCCCTTTTGAAGTTAAGAATTCTTCATTAACCGGCATCAAAACACCACTAGTGGTCTTGTCATTCCAGAAAGTTTCTGGCTGGTTCAAGGTATATTCTAGTGTTTGATCATCAAGCGCTTTTACTCCAACGGTTGAAAAATCGCTTGTTTCACCCTTGATATAGGCTTCTAATCCCTTAATAGAAGAGCTAACGATTGAAAGTCCTTTTGATTTTCCATCTACGGCGTGTTTCAAACCAGTAACGAAGTCTTTAGCAGTTACAGGAGCATATTCTTCTCCCTCTGCTGTCACCCATTTAGCATCCTTACGGATTTTATAGGTATAAGTCAAACCATCTTTTGAAACTGTCCATGATTCAGCAATAGAAGGAACCAGGTTACCATATTTATCATTAGCCAGCAAACCATCTACAGCATTTGTTGTGACGAATGATGTTGAATCGATATTGCTGACGATATAATCCAAAGTTTCTGGATCTGTTTGATAAACATATTGGTAATCTTTTGCTAGTTTAGCATTATTTGAACTAGTGTTTGAACACGCAGCTAGAACTCCTGACGCTAATAAGGTAGCTCCCGCTACAGCAAGCACTTGACTTTTTTTCATTTATTTACTCCTCTTATAAATAAAGTATAGGTTATCATCAATTATATCATAGATTTCAAGAAAAGTAAACGAATTTTCAGAATATTTAGGCTTATTGATACAAAAAATCTGAAAAAGCTATTGACTGAAAATCATTTTCAAGGTATAATAATAAACGTTAAGGCGGTATAGCCAAGTGGTAAGGCACGGCTCTGCAAAAGCTTGATCGTCGGTTCAAATCCGTCTACCGCCTTCTATAACTTGATTTTTCAGGTTTCATTTAAACAGAAAGCCCAATATAAAGGGCTTTTTTCTTTTTCCTCGAATAAATACGTATAACCTTAAAAAACTTTTGGGACTAGGTTGGGACTGAGTTTTTCGAGGACTCAATTCCCTTTTGAAATCAACTGAAAAAAGCTTTGTCACACCTGGTGACAAAAGCCTCTAGTTTACTCTGTTTCTTCTTCTATTTCGACTTCGGTAATTTGGACTTTTACCTTGGTAACACGTCCATTTTTCACTTTATCATTGGTTAGGATAAGCTGTTTGTTTTGGCTGACTAATTCATAACTGAGTTTCTCAGTCGTTGGAATGGTCCCAACTCCTGTCAAATAGTAACCAGCGATGGTATCAACGTCATCACTTTCCAGTTCAACATCAAAGTAGTCATTAAAATCATTGAGATTCATGGTACCTTGAACAATATAAGTATCTTCTCCAATTTTATGAACTTCGATTTCAGCCTTATCTGTTTCGTCATCGATTTCCCCAACGATTTCCTCTAAGAGGTCTTCCAGGGTCACCAAACCAGCCATCCCACCGTATTCATCTAGCAAGATTGCCATTTGTCTTTGGGTATTGCGCAGTTCTTTTAACAAGTCATCCACAAAAATAGTTTCAGGAACAAAAAGTGGATCTTGTAAGATTTTCTTCCAAACAATATTATCAAAACCGTCCACAAAGCCCGCCTTAAGGAGACTCTTGGTGTGAATGATTCCAATCACGTTATCCTTGTCTCCATCATAGACAGGGATACGAGAATAATTTTGTTTTAAAATACTTTGGATGATGGTTTGACTATTATCCTGAATATCGACCATAAAGGCATCCGTTCGAGGAACCATGACTTCTCTGGCCATTAATTCGTCCAGTGAAAAAATTCCTTGTAACATTTCAATTTCGTCAGCATCTAGTGTTTCTTCACTATTGGTCAACATGTATTCAATTTCATCACGGGTCATTTTTTCATCAGCATCGTCAAAGGTCATAGGAGTCAAGCGACTCATGAGATTGGTAGATGCAGACAAGAGCCAAACAAAGGGACTAACTAGTTTCCCCAGCCCAATGATAACTGGCGCTGTACGAATCGCCAAAGCATCCTTTAGATTAAGAGCGATTCTCTTAGGATACAATTCCCCAAAAACGATGGAAATATAAGTCAAAAATGCTAAAGATAGAAAACTTGCAACGGCATAAGCTGTTTCGCCATTTCCAAGCCAAGATGCAATTTCTCGTCCCAGAGTTTCTGCCAAACTCGCCCCTGATAAGATCGTAATCAGGGTAATCCCTACTTGAATGGTTGATAAAAAGTGGTTAGGATTTTCTAGCACCTTCAGCAGACGAATATAGCGTTTATCTCCTTCTTCTGCCTTTTGTTCCACCCGCGCACGGTTAAGTGAAACCATGGCCATTTCTGTGGCTGAGAAAAAAGCATTTAACACTGTCAAGATAAACAACAAAACAAATTGTAGCAACAAATTCTGACTACTTGGGTCTTCCATAGTTCTTCTCCTAAAATAGTATCTTATCCTTTATTATATCACAAAATATAGTCCAGTACATATTATTTTTTTCTTAGTGCCTATTCTAGCCCTGCTGAAACTAGTAAAAGAAGAACTCCTACATCTACAAGTGACATAGGAGTTTATGTAATCTTTTACTGAGTTACCGTTACTTCTCCAGTTCGGTAATCCAGTTGAAGCCCTTTTTGAACATTGGGAACTAGGACATTAAATTCCAATTCTCCGTCTGAAGACTTGGCTTCAATCTGTGAAGCTGAAGGAACTAAGTCCTCGTTTGAAGCGTAATAAAGGGTTACACGGTAACGGACACGCTTGTTTTGGTCCAAGGCTTTACGTACCATACTTTCATAGTAGTTTTGACCAGTCGAATCTTCAGCCTGTGCCTGATTTGCCCAGGCTGTTTGAACAGCAATGTTTTTAGGATTGCTTGTCGAGGCATCAAAACCATCCAAGCCACCGATTAAGGCATAGCCTAACAAGTGACCTCTATCGACCGCATGGGTATAAGTACCCTTTAGATTCTTAACCTGATGCCAGCCTGGAGGAGTCCATGAAGTCGAACCATTCCCAGTTTCTTCACGATTCTTGTACTGGCGAGTAGCCTTAGACAAGAGGGCATTAGCTACGGTTGGCACTGTTTCCTTGCCCACTGTCTTTGTTTTATTATCAGCGTAGGGCTTACTTGAAACCTTGGCATCTAGATTTGTTTTATTACCATTGACGATAAAAGCACCTGAGCCATTCCACTCAAGACTCCCTTTTATTTGGCTTTTGACTGCGTCTGTTAAGACACTTTCTGCCAATGCTTGACTAGGAGCTTCAGAAGCTTGTTTTTTCTGACTAACCTTTGTTTTAGGACTATTAGCTGTCGACTGCATCTGCTTGATATAATAGCTTCCCGCAGATAAAAGCAATAACACTAGCAGTCCGATCAGTGTCTGTCTTGTTTTTTTATCCATTTTTCTCCTTATCTCTAGAAAAAGACTGGTTCTCCAGCCTAATTTCCTGTAAATTTATGAATCAATTCCTGCCATTTTGCTGGAGACAGGATGGCCCATGGATCTTGACCCTTGCCCAAGATTCCATAACCTACCATTAAGCCGATACCTAGGGCTAGAGCACCTAAAAACAGTACCAAAATGACTAGAAGTAAACGCTTGATTACGTAGCTTGATTTCTTATTCATCTTCATCACTTGCCTCAATCCGCTGAATCTTAGCACCTAGCTGCGCCAACTTCTCATGGAAACGGTAGTAACCTCTATCCAAGTGAACCAATTTACCAACTACAGTTTCTCCTTGTGCTACCAAACCTGTCAAAATCAAGGCTGCGCTAGCACGAAGGTCAGTAGAAAGAACTTCTGCTCCCTGCAAAGGTTGTCCACCAACAATACGAGCCGTATCACGGATAATCTCAGAATGCAAGCCCATGCGACGCATTTCTTCTAAGTGTTGGAAACGATTTTCGAAAACTGTCTCCACCATAGTTGATTCCCCTTTTGCGACGGTCATCAAGGCTGTAAATTGAGCCTGCATATCTGTTGGAAATCCTGGGTGGGGCAAGGTTTTCACATGAACAGCTTTTAGATTTTCTAGTTGAGAACGAACTCGAATTCCTTCAGTTTCCTCCGTCACTTCCACTCCCATTTCAAGCAATTTGGCAATCAAGGGACGGTTGTGCTCCCAGACAGCGTCTTTAATCAAGACATTACCACCAGTCATGGCAGCAGCTACCATAAAGGTTCCTGCTTCGATACGGTCTTGGACTACATTGTGAGTCGTACCATGAAGTTTCTCAACGCCGGTAATGGTAATGGTCTCTGTACCAGCACCTTTGACCTTGGCTCCCATTTCATTGAGAAGAATGGCTAGGTCAACAATCTCAGGCTCACGCGCAGCATTTTCAATCACTGTCACACCATCAGCCAGAGTCGCTGCCATCATCAAGTTCTGCGTAGCGCCAACACTCGGGAAGTCCATGTAGATATGAGCGCCATGTAAGCAATCAGCCTTGGCTTCGATATAACCAGCTGTCTGACTAATCTTAGCTCCCATAGCTTCCAGGCCTTTCAAATGAAGATCAATAGGACGGCTACCAATCGTACAACCACCTGGCATGGATACCTTGGCATGACCTACACGAGCCAGGATTGGCCCCAAGACAACAATGGATGCACGCATCTTGCTGACATACTTGTAAGGAGCTTCTTCAGTGATATCGCCAGTCGCGTCCACCTCAACAAGATGAGCTTCTTCATTAAAATCCACCTTGGCATTCAAACCACGAACCACCTGATTCATAGTGAAAACATCTGACAAGATAGGAACATTCTGCAAGACGGTCTTTCCTTCACTTGCTAGAATAGTCGCTGCCAACAAGGGCAAGACTGCATTCTTTGCTCCTTCTATCGTAACACTTCCTACCAGACGATTATCGCCACCTTGAACCACAATTTTTTCCATACTTATTTCCTTTACTCTTGATTTTATAATAATCCTCTAAGCGCTTCTTGCCACAACTGATATAGGCCGATAAAGAAAGAACTCATGATGTAGCCCATGACAATGCTAAAAAAAGCTACCAATAAACGAACTTTTCCTGTGTTCTCAGCTGTTACTTTTAAGACTTTTTCCCATCTAACAAGATTCTTTAAAAGGTAAAAACTCACATAAATAAAGAGCATGTGACTGCTTAGAGTGAATAATAATTGAACCATTTGACTATTATACCATCTTCTCTGTTTGTGCGCTAGTTTGGAAACTTCACTTAAAAACTAGGGATTGTTTTTCAAGTAATCAATTGCATCTTGTAGGGTTTTAACAGGCACTATTTTCATATCTGTCTTGATTGTTTTGGCTGCTTCTAGGGCTGTTTGGTAGTTGTTTTTGGCATCTGGATGCGCTTTTTGTTCTTCTTCGCTAACAGGGTTATCAGGGGCAAAGAAAATCGCGGCACCTTCTCTAGCCGAAGCTACAACTTTCTTATCAATACCTCCAATGTCCCCCACATTCCCATCACGGTCAATGGTACCTGTACCGGCAACAATGCGGCCATTACGAAGGCCAGGGTCAGCTATTTGGGTATAGATAGCCAGACTAAACATGAGACCTGCACTTGGACCGCCGATACCAGCTGTTGAAAAGCGAATTGGGACATCACTGGTCACTTCCGTACGGTCAATCAAACCGATTCCAATCCCATTTTTGCCATTTTCCAAGGTGATAATCTTACCTTCTGCAGACTTGGTTTCCCCATCCTCTTCATAAGTTACCTTGACGGAGTCCCCTAGTTTTTGAGAATTGACGTAATCAATCAAGTCTTTGGAACTGTCAAAGGTCTGATCATTGACTGCTGTAACCGTATCAGAGATATTGAGAATCCCTTTAAAGGTCGAATTATCCGTCACCGTCAGAACATAAACCCCAAGGTATTTAAGTTCAATATCCTTACCAGCTGTTTTTAGCCCTTGATACTTGGCCATGTTTTGTGATGTTTGCATGTAGAATTGATTGATCCGCATAAATTCAACATCAGAAGAGCCACCTGTAGTCTCTTGGGCACTACGAATATCTGTAAAAGGCGTCAACCAAGCATAAATCATATGGGATAAAGTAGCGTGCTGAACACCAACCGTAACGAATTGATAGGCACCAGCTTCCTTATCTTCTGTGTCATTGACTTTAAGGACTTGGCGAATATCTTCCGAACCACCTGGAACCTCTATATAGTAGGGCAAGGGCACTACAAATGCCAAGAAAGTCACAATCAAGGCCGCAATGACATATAAGGGCCATCTAATCTTTTTTTTCATTTCTTATTTCCTCCAAAATACTCTCGGGAACATAGCAAGCAATATCCTGACCAAACTTCAAAAGCTCTCTAACACCGGATGAACTGAGATAGAGATGTTCAGGTCGGCTATGTAAATAAATGGTCTCTATACCAGGAGACAGCTGATGGTTGTAGTGATCGAAACTAGCTTCATATTGCAAATCCGCTGCATTCCTCAAACCACGCACTAGACAAGTAGCCCCCAGTCTTTTTGCGACATCAACCACCAATTCATCATGAGAAGACACAACTTCAACATTTTCCAAATGTTTCAAAGCCTTTTCTAGCCCTCGTTTACGATTTTCGATAGGGAGAAATCCTTGTTTGTGGGGATTAAAAAAAATACCGACATAGAGCTTATCAAAAAGTCTGCTCGCCCGTTCAATGATATCCAGATGCCCATTTGTCATCGGATCAAATGAGCCTGTGAATAAGCCAATCTTATCTGACATAGACTGTCACCTTACTAATTCCATAAATTTTTTCCTTCCAGATGCCTAGACAGACAATTTCTTCTGGAAGCTCAACGGCCTTATCCGTCTCACACACGACCATGACATCTTCAGAAAAAAGCTCTTTCTCAGCCATTTTTTCAATATCTGCTACGATTTGTTCCTTGGCATAAGGAGGGTCTAAGAAAATGAGGTCGAATTCCCCAGATACCTGTTCTAATGCCCTTTCTGCATCCATTTTGAGGAGTTGAAATTTTCCAACTTCCTTGGTCATCTGAATATTTTCAGCCACGATAGCCTGAGCCTTACGGTCTCGCTCCACCAAAACAGCACTGGACATGCCACGCGATACTGCCTCGATAGATAAACCACCACTACCTGCATAAAGGTCCAAGACTCGTCCCCCTTCAAAGTAGGGACCAATCATGTTAAAAATGGCTCCCCTAACCTTATCTGAAGTAGGTCTTGTCGTCTTGCCTTCTAGTGTCTTGAGGGGGCGTCCCCCATAGATTCCTGATACGATCTTCATACCGTTTATTATACCAAATTATAGGCGAAAAGAGAAAGAAAACCGAACCTTGCGGTTCGATTCTCTACAAAATATTTTCGTAAGTATCGCGGACTTCTTGAGGCCAAACACTTGTTTGCACCTCTCCGATGTGTTTCTTGCGAAGTAGGAACATGGCCATCCGAGATTGTCCAATTCCTCCACCGATTGTCAATGGGAATAGGCCATTCAACAAGGACTTGTGCCATTCCAATTCCAAGCGGTCTTCATCACCTGTGATGGCAACCTGACGGCGAAGAGTTTCTTCATCCACACGGATTCCCATAGAAGACAGCTCAAAGGCTCCACCTAAAGACTCATTCCAGACAAGAATATCACCATTTAGACCCTTGTAGCCATTTTCAGACTCACTTGTCCAGTCATCGTAGTCTGGTGCACGTCCATCGTGCGGTTTACCGTCTGGTAATTCCCCACCAATACCAATCAAGAAAACAGCACCAAATTCTTTACAGATAGCATTTTCACGTTCTTTCGGTGTCAAGTCTGGGTAGCGTTCTACCAACTCTTCTGTGTGGATAAAAGTGATTTGTTTTGGCAAGATTGATTCGATGTCATAGCGGGCTTCAACAGCTAGCTCAGTAAGACGAATAGCCTTGTAAATCTTCTCAACTGTTTCTTTTAGATAAGCGATATTACGTTTACCATTTGGGATAACCTTCTCCCAGTCCCACTGGTCAACATAAACAGAGTGGGTCGCATCAAGCGAATCTTCGTCTGGACGAAGGGCCTTCATGTGGACGAAAAGACCTTCACCTTCACCGAAACCAAAACGAGCCAAAGTGTGGCGTTTCCATTTGGCAAGGGAGTGCACCACTTCATAAGTAGCATCAGGGATTTGGAGAACCTTGACCGATACGGCATTCTCCACACCTGATAAGTTGTCCTGCATCCCGTCACCGACCCTACTCAAGATAGGACCTTGAACTTCGACAACTTCTAACTTATCTTTCAAATACTGGGTAAAAGTGTTTTTGACAAAGGAAATCTCTTCTTGTTGATGAATAAAACTTTTCTTCATAAACTACTCCTCAAAAAATTAATTAAAAGCATTATACACCTATTTCCAAGAAAAGGAAAGAGCAAATTTAAAAAAATCAGTGCTCCTTCGAACACTGATTTCATAGACCTTTTAGTCATTACGACCAAAAATACGTAGAATACTTAGGAAGAGATTGATAAAATCAAGATAGATACTGAGAGCCATTGACACAACCCAACCTGTCTCTACACGACCTTGTGATTGCTCATATGCATAGCGAATTCTTTGGTTGTCCCAAGCAATCAGCCCAGAGAAGACCAAGACCATGGCTACGCTAATCATATAATCAAAGAAACCGCTAGCCAAGAAAATATTGACTACCATAGCAATCAACAAACCGATAAGAGCCGCCATCATAGCCCGACCAAGGCCACTCAAATCTTTCTTGGTGCACATACCGACTGCCGCCATGACAAAGAAGAGAAGGGCGCTTGATACAAAGGCAGATAAAACTGTACCTGGAGTATAGAAGGCCACCACAAAACTGAGGGTAAAGCCGTTTAATACTGAGTAAAGTAAAAATACTGGAAGAGCCGCTGGACTATTCTTCGAAGCCATACTGCTGGCAACAAAGACCAGAGCTAGCTCTGCTAAGGTTGCAATGGTCAACCAGAGACGTCCCTGCATCAAAAAGTAAACCAACTGAGACTGAAAGACGGTCAACATAAGACCTGATACTAAAGCGGATAGTCCGATCCCCAGACCAACAAAGGCATAGACCTTAGCGTAAAATTGATTGAGACCTGTGCGGTCTTCTATTATAGTGTGATTCATCTTTTCTCCTTTTCTATGAATGTCTTTCCTTGATTATAGCAAAGAAAGTTAAAATTAGCTTAAATGGAAAATCAAAATACCGGCTGCAACGGCAACATTCAGACTCTCGGCCTGACCCTTCATGCTAATATGGACCAACTGGTCTGCACTTTTAGCCATGAGGGGACTAATTCCTTGACCTTCATTTCCCATAACCAAGACAAACTGATCTAAATGTGGCAAGTCACGATAATCTTTAGAATCCTTGGAAAGAGTGGTTGCCAGCATAGGGATACCTGCCTTTTTAGCTTCCTCGAGAAGCGCTTGACTAGTCATCCGATAAATAGGCAAATGGAAATGACTGCCTTGCATAGAACGTAGAGTCTTGAGACTATAGATATCTGCTGACTTGTCTGAGACAATGACTCCTGTAAAACCTGCTGCATCCGCAGTCCGAATGATAGTTCCCACATTACCAGGATCTTGCACATCTTCCAAAAACAAGAACTTGCCCTGACTAAAATCAGCTTGTCCTACTTCTTCTTTTTGAACCACGGCAACAATGCCCTGTGGAGTCTGAGAATCTGCCAAATCTAGCAAAATATCCTCTGATACCCAGACAGTTTGCGGAAACGAGGCTAACTGTTCTCGGTAAGTTTCTAGGGCAAAGATCTTCTCAATCGTCACTCCAGCTTGGACAGCTTCTTCAAACAAGTGCCATCCTTCAATCAAATAGGTAGACTTGCGGTATTTTTTTTGGTGTAATTTCTTGGCACTTTTTACCACAGAATTGGCTTTTGAGGTTATAATAGTCATAGAAATATTATAACACAATCAAAGGGGTTTGGTATGCAAAAGGTTAGAATGATTGCCCAAGGCAGGGTTCAGGGAGTTGGCTTTCGTTGGGGTGTTTACAGCCTGGCGCTTGAAATCGGTGGCATCACAGGCCGAGTATGGAATAATGACGATGGCACAGTAGAAATCTTAGCCCAAGCAGACTCATCTGCTATCATGGCAAAATTTATCCAAGAAATACGAAAAGGACCCACACCTTTTTCAAAAGTCAGCTACTTAGATGTCCAACTGAGCAACTTTCCTCCTTACCCTGACTTTAAAATCGCAAATTAGGTCTCTAGAACTATTGTATATTTTGTAAAAAAACAGTAGAATAGAAAGGTATTATTTTTAAAAGAAGGAATGAACACATTGAAAACTATTAAACGTTTTGCACTCTCAGCTATGGGAGTAGCTATGCTATTAGTCTTGACAGGTTGCGTTCAAATTGATAAAGCAACAGGTAAGCCAATTGGTCCCGTTTGGGATTTCTTAGGTGCCCCGATGGGAGAAGCTATCAAGTACTTCGCTACTGATAAAGGTCTAGGCTTTGGTGTCGCTATCATCATCGTAACCATTATCGTGCGCTTGATTATCTTGCCACTTGGTATCTACCAATCATGGAAGGCAACGCTTCACTCTGAAAAGATGAACGCCCTCAAGCACGTCCTTGAGCCACATCAAACTCGTCTCAAGGAAGCGACTACTCAAGAAGAAAAACTCGAAGCCCAACAAGCTCTCTTTGCTGCTCAAAAAGAGCACGGCATCAGCATGTTTGGTGGTGTAGGATGTTTCCCTATCCTCCTTCAAATGCCTTTCTTCTCTGCTATCTACTTTGCTGCCCAACACACTGAAGGGGTTGCTCAAGCAAGCTACCTAGGAATTCCTCTAGGTTCTCCAAGTATGATTTTGGTTGCCTGCGCTGGTGTCCTTTACTATCTTCAATCGCTCCTTTCACTTCACGGAGTAGAAGATGAAATGCAAAGAGAACAAATCAAGAAAATGATTTACATGAGCCCACTCATGATTGTCGTCTTCTCCCTCTTCTCACCAGCTAGTGTTACACTTTACTGGGTTGTCGGTGGTTTCATGATGATTCTCCAACAGTTCATCGTCAACTATATCGTTCGTCCAAAACTTCGCAAAAAAGTTCGTGAAGAATTGGCTAAGAACCCACCAAAAGCAAGTGCATTCTCAACAGCAAACGGACGAAAAGATGTTACCCCTGAACAACCAACTGCTATCACAAGTAAGAAAAAACACAAAAATCGCAACGCTGGAAAACAACGTTCGAGATAAGACAAAAAAGGCTTAGCTGGATGGTTAAGTCTTTTTGATAGTCAAAAGCCCGATGTTTCCATCAGGCTTCTTTTTTATCCATGTACACGTTTCATATAGTCTTGATAACTTTCGGTATCCATGAGTTTTTTAGCGTTCTTCACGCGATCTGCTGTTGGTGGTTTAACCCCTTCGAGGGAATAAGGAATTCCCAATTCACGCCATTTAAACTCACCCATGGTGTGATAAGGTAGAATTTCAAACTTATCCACATTTTTGAGGGTCTTGACGAACTTCCCAAGTTCAATCAAGTCATCATCTCTATCTGTCAATCCTGGAACTAGCACGTGGCGAATCCAGACAGGTTTTCCAATATCTGATAGATACTGAGCACAGGCCAAGATATTTTTATTAGTTTGGCTAGTAACAATCTTGTGCTGTTCTTCGTTGATTTCCTTGATATCTAAGAGGACCAAGTCAGTGACAGCCATGAGTTTATCAAACTTCTCAAGGTAACGTGGTTTATTACGGAAAGGCAGGGCACAGGTATCCAAGGTACAGTGGATTCCTTGTTCCTTAGCCTTGGTAAAGAGGGCAATCAGGAAATCAATCTGCAAGAGGGCTTCTCCTCCACTGACTGTAATCCCACCCTTATTTCCCCAGAAACCGCGGTAGCGCAAGGCTTCTGTCAAGACATCATCTACCGTCCGTTCACGTGATTTATTGGACTCCATAGCCCAAGTATCCGGGTTATGGCAATACTGGCAACGCATGTGACAGCCCTGCAAAAAGACAATAAAGCGAATACCAGGCCCATCTACTGACCCAAAGCTTTCTGTCGAATGCACCATTCCTGTCACTTGTCCATAATCAATTGTTTCTTCAGACATATCGTTACCTTCCTTGAAAACGTTTTATAGTTTTATTATATCACGACTTGAAGGAAAAACAAGATTTTTGCCTATTTTTTAGAAAGCAATCTGTTTTTCAATTTCATTTTCAATTACTTATCATTTTATTCTTCAAAATCAAAACCATACAAGGTTGCAAAATAGTCCTCCGGGCGCTCTGCACGGCGGATTTGACGGGCTTTGCCTTCTTCGGTATAGAGGATTTCCGCAGAACGAAGTTTGGCATTGTACTGGTAGCCCATTGAAAAACCATGAGCACCTGTATCATGAATTACCAGCAAATCACCGATTTCTGTATGAGGTAGTTCACGATTTACTGCAAATTTATCATTGTTTTCACAGAGTGAACCAACCACATCTACAACTTCAGCTGGTCCATCTGGATGGGTCACGTTAGTAATATGATGGTAAGCTCCGTACATAGCTGGACGCATGAGGTTGACTGCTGATGCATCCACACCTAGATAGGTACGGTAGGTTTTCTTCTTATGGGTAACTCTTGTGACCAAAGCACCGTGAGGGGCCAGCATAAAGCGACCCAATTCGGTAAAAATCTTGATCTGACCAAGACCTGTTGGCGTAAGAACTTCTTCATAAACCTTACGAACTCCCTCACCAATCAAGGCGATATCGTTCGACTCCTGGTCTGGACGATAATTGACACCAATACCGCCAGAAAGATTGATAAAGTCTAGCGAAATGCCCAACTTTTCCTTGATTTCAACAGCCAATTCAAAAAGCTGACGAGCCAACTCTGGATAATAGAGATGGGTTACGGTATTGGACGCTAGGAAGGAGTGAATCCCAAAAGTCTTAGCTCCTTTTTCCTTCAAGATGGCAAAAGCTTCAAAGAGCTGATCCTTGGTCATGCCAAACTTGGCTTCTCCAGGATTGTCCATAATGTCTGTCCCCAGTTCAAAAACGCCTCCAGGATTATAACGACAAGAGATGATTTCTGGAATACCTGCTGCACGCTCTAGATGTTCAATATCTTCAAAGGCATCCAAGTTAATGGTCGCACCCAATTCACGCGCATAGGCATATTCCTTATCTGGCGTATTGTTTGAAGAGAACATAATTTCAGAACCAGGGAAATCCAGTTTATGACTCATCAAAAGCTCCACATAACTAGAGCAGTCCACACCACAGCCTTCCTCTTGGAGAATTTTCAAAATAGCTGGTGTTGGAGTAGCCTTAACTGCAAAATATTCCTTAAAGCCCTTATTCCACGAAAAGGCTTGGTTGACGGCCCTTGCCTTCTCACGAATTCCCTTCTCATCATACAAGTGAAAGGGAGTCGGGAACTCGGCAACAATCTTTTCTAAGTCTTCTTTATTGATAAATGGTGTTTTCATAAGTTTCCTTCTATTCTATTTGCAAAGAAAGGCTGGGACAATCGTTCCAACCTTTAGTTCTATCTCTTATTTATCTTCGTCAAAGATATTACCAACCTCAACATCGATGGTTTGATTCTTGACATCAATATTGGTTACCTTCAAGAGTGACTTGTAGTCAAACTGCTTTTCACGTTCTTCTTGGGCATTATCCGCAAAGACTGCTACACCAGCCAATTCTGAATCAAACTCACGCAAGAGGCTGATCATCCCATTGACAGTTCCGCCACCTTTCAAGAAGTCATCCACAATCAAGACACGGCTGCCTGCCTTGAGACTACGTTTTGAAAGGAACATTTTCTCAATGCGGTCACCACTTGAACCTGATACATAGTTGACACTGACAGTTGAACCTTCGGTAATTTTCAGGTCACGGCGCACAATAACAAAGGGAACATTGAGGACATTGGCAACTGCATTTGCAAGTGGAACACCTTTTGTTGCTACTGTCATAACGGCATCGATTTTTTGGTCCATAAAGCTCTTGGCAATGATACGACCAATATTTTTCAAGATAGCTGGTGTGCTAAGCAAATCGGACAGGTAGATATAACCACCTGGCAAGATACGGTCACTTTCTGACAACTTGGCACGCAAGTCCTCAACCATTTCCTTGGCATCATGGCTTGAGATTGATGGTGTGAAAATGACACCACCACCAGCACCAGTTACTGTCTGGATATGACCGATTTCGATCTCCTCAAAGGCACGTTTGATAATCACGATATCCTCTGAGATGGATGATTTAGCAGATTCATACTTTTCAGCAAAAGTATTGAGACTAGTTAGTTTATAAGGATTATTAATCAAATAGTTGGAAATGACAACCATCCGATCACTTCTTCTTAATTTCATTTCTATTTCCCACTTCATTTAATTTTGATATTTTATCTATTATACCATATTCACATAAAAAAACGAACATTCTTATCCTAAAAAATGCTCATTTTTCTTAAATTATTAATCTAAATCTGGTTTATAGAAGGAACGATTGTCCATAGCGAAGATTTTATTGGTCATCTCTCCCTTATCCACCAAAGCAAGAGCTGTTGACATCATCATCATGCTTGCATCCAGATTGTCAATCATATGGATAATCTCTGCTTCCATAATGCGTGGACGGACTGGACTTCCATACTCAAGCAAGCCGTGGTGACTGAGGATGACGTGGCGGAGCAAAACGACTTCTTCCTTGGTATCATCAATGCCGAGTTCCATAACTGTCTTGGTAATTTCGCTATCAATCAGAGCGATATGTCCAAGAAGATTACCTCGCACTGTGTACTCGGTCTGGTCTGGTCCCGTCAACTCGATGACCTTAGCCAAGTCATGCAGCATAATCCCCGCATAGAGCAGGCTCTTATTGAGCTGAGGATAAACTTCGCTAATAGCATCTGCCAAACGCACCATGGTTGCAGTGTGGAAAGCCAAACCCGTTTCAAAGGCATGGTGGTTGGTCTTGGCTGCTGGATAGGAGTAAAATTCCTTGTCGTACTTTGTATAGAGATTTCGGACAATCCGTTGCCAGACAGGATTTTCAATTTTGAAAATCATTTGCGACATATAGTCACGGATTTCCTTGACATCAACTGGTGACTTGACCTTGAAATCAGCTGGTTCATTGGGTTCACCAGGCTGAGGCAGGCGAAGAGTAATTTGATTGACTTGAGGGGTGTTGTTATAAACTTCTCGGCGCCCTTTCATGTGGACAACCTTACCTGCAGTATAGGCCTCAACGTTATGAGGTTGAGCATCCCAGAGTTTTCCTTCAATCTCGCCACTATCATCTTGGAAGGTAAAGGCCAGGTAGTTTTTCCCAGCTCGAGTTTGCCTCAGGTCAGCTGACTTGATTAGGTAAAAGCCTTCAAATAGCTCATCTTTTTTCATGTGACTAATCTTCATATTCTTCCTCGTTTTCTTGGAAATGGAGTAGATCAAGCGCAGGCTCACCTTCTGATAACTCAATGTGACGGAGCGTCCGCTCGATAGCAGTGGTACGACGGTTTAATAATTCATCAATATTGCCAGAGGCATGTTGGAGATGTTTTTGTGCCTTAACCAAAATCCCACCAAACTTGCCAAACTCGGTCTTGACACTGGCAAGAGTCTTACTGATATGGTCTGCACTCTTTTGAATATTGAGAGTTTTGAATCCAACTGATAGGGAATTGAGGAGAGCTGACAGGGTACTTGGACCTGCGACAATAATCTGTTCTTCCCTTCTCAAGTCATCAAAGAAGACCGGATTGCGGACAATTTCTGAGTAGAGACCTTCTGTCGGAACAAACAAAACTCCAAAATTGGTTGTCCGAGGCGGTGCTATGTACTTGCTCTTGATATCCTTGGCAAATCGTTTGACGCTTGCTAGGAGCGACTTACGACAGCGTTCAATCTCATCCTTGTCACCTGCTTCATAGGCTTCTTCTAGACGGTAATAATCTGCCAGTGGAAACTTAGAGTCAATTGGTAAGTAGACATATTCCTGGTCACCCTGTCCAGGCAACTTAATGGCATACTCCACTCGTTCACTGGAATTTTCCACCGTTGCATATTCTCTTTCGTACTGGGCAGGTGTCATGATGTCTTCAATAATTTGTCCCAGTTGCAATTCTCCCAGAATCCCTCGCGTCTTGGTTCCTGAGAGAACCTTGTTAAGAGCTCCAACATCACGGGCAACTGTCTGCATTTCTCCAAGGCCACGATTGACAGACTCCAGTTGTTTGGAAACTGTCTCAAAGGAGGCTTGTAAACGCGTCTGCAAGGTCTTTTCTAGTTTTTCCTCGACTGTCTGGCGCATTTGTTCCAAACGTTGCTCATTGGATTCCTGCAAGGCTTGGAGACGTTGGTCAGTCTTATCCCTGGTTTGGAGGAGATTCTCAGTCATTTCTTGACGGACCTGATTCAGACCTTGGTGCAATTCGATTCGCATTTCTTGCAAACGGTCACTGACAGCCACTTCCAAATCTTTTTGATCTAGCTGGCTGGCTTGCCTGGCTTGTTCAAAGCGATAATCCAACTGGTCTGACAAGTGATCTGCCTGATCCTCCAAGCTCTTGCTTAGGTGTTTCTCCTGCTTCTCCTGCCTTTGCCAAATCAGAAAGATACCAGCTAGGTTGGCAAGCAATAATAGAACAAGTAAACTTTCCATCCTACCTCCTGTCCTTGCTATGCAGTACAACCACATAGCCATCTGGGCAAGTCACCGACACTTCCCTATCTATATATTCGTTAGAAGCGTACACTTTTTTAAAGAAAAAATTTTCCTCTGTCAACTCATACTTAGCTCCGAGAATAGTCAGCTGGCTATCCCGAACTGGCATAAAGGCAAGATAGTCATAGTCCGAGCGAGGTTCTAGCTGACTGGTTCCTTCTGGACAATAGGCAATCAAATTTTGCCCATCTTCAATCGCTATCTGGCGCATATAGGGTGCTAATTTGGGATTACTAGGTAAAAAGACATTGGCCAGCATATGATCAATACGGCCACCCAAAGCACCGAAAATAGTAACCTCAGCCTGAGGATTTTTCTCAAAAATAGTCACGAGAGCCAATTCCAGATCTGTATCATCTTTTTCTGGTCGCGCTTGGACAAAATGTTGGGCACATTTTTGAATCACCTGTCGTTCTTCTGCAGTTACAGAATCAAAATCTCCAACCGCTAAAGCAAGAGGTAGATTTTCCTCCAAGACCCAGAGCGAGCCTCGATCCACACCGACAAAACTATCAAAGTCCGTCCGATAATGACCGCGGTCTCCTCCTGCAAAAACGGCAACCTTAGTCCAGTTGTTTTCTGAGAGTTTGTACTCGCTCATTGACATCTCCCTTAAAGACATAGGAACCTGCTACAAAAACGGTTGCACCAGCTTCTTTGGCTAGAGCAATAGTTTGGTCATCAATCCCGCCATCCACTTCAATTTCAAAATTCAAGCCTTTTTCATCACGAAGAGCAACCAACTCTCGGACCTTATCCATGGTCTCTGGTAGAAAGGCTTGCCCACCAAAGCCTGGGTTAACTGTCATGACTAAAACTTGGTCAACTAGATGAAGGACGTGCTTGATGACTTCAACTGGTGTGCCAGGATTGATAACAACTGAAGGCTTAACTCCGAGTGAACGAATTTTTTGGAGGGCACCATGAATATGGGGCGTTGCTTCCACATGGATACTGATGATATCCGCACCTGCACGCGCAAAGTCTTCTAAATGATGCTCTGGATTAGCTACCATCAAGTGGCAGTCAAAGACCATCTTACTATGAGGGCGAAGAGCTTCAACCACACCTGCACCAAAACTGATTTGTGGTACAAAGTGACCATCCATGATATCGATATGGGCATATTCTGCCCCAGTTGCTTCTAGACGTTTGATTTCGCGTTCAAAGTTGGCATAATCTGCTGCCAGAATTGACGGAGCAATCTTGTATTGAGACATAGGTTTCTCCTTATTTTGGAATTTTTTTGCTGACTTTTTTATAGGTTTCTCTGCGATTTTCAATCTCACTGAGGAATTGCAGGTAATTATCAAAACGGAAGGACGCAATGATACCCTCTTCAACAGCCGGCTTAACTGCGCAAGACGGCTCATGGGTATGGGTACAAGTGCGGAATTTGCAGTCTCGACTGACAGTGGCAATCTCTGGAAAGGCCTGATTGAGGTCTTCTGCCGTTGATACTTCATAATCTAGTGATGAAAAGCCTGGTGTGTCCGCGATTTTGCCCCCATTGAGGTTGTAAAAACTAACAGCTCTAGTGGTGTGGCGCCCGCGACCCAGACTATCTGAGATTTCTCCTGTTTCAAGATTGAGTTCTGGTGCGATTTTATTGAGAAGAGTTGATTTCCCAACACCCGTCTGCCCCATAAAGACTGTAACCTTGCCTGTTAACAAGGGCAAAAGTTCTTCTTTACTGGTCACAAAGTCGTAGCCAATATCACCATAAGTCTGTTCATAAAAATCCAGTTCTCCTCTATCTTCCAACAAATCCATTTTGGAAATATAGACGATGGGATGGATACCCTTGTGCTCCAAGAGAACCAAGAAACGATCCAGCAAATTGCTGTTAAAATCAGGTTCCTTGACGGACATGATTACTACAGCTTGGTCAATATTGACAATAGGCGGACGGACCAGACTGTTTTTCCGTTCGTGAATTTTGAGGATATAACCTTCTGAATTTTCCTCGGCAGAAAAATCGACCCAGTCCCCAACATAGGGTGTATGGCCTTTTTTACGGAAATTCCCACGCGCGCGTGTTTGATAGACCTGGCTATCACTCTCTACATAGTAGAAGCCTGCCAAGGCTTTAATAATTTGTCCCTGCATCTTAGAGTCCTTGCCCTTTAAGTGCATCTGCTAGGCTGGCAAATTCTGCCAAGCTGAGAGCTTCCCCACGCACACTTGGTGACAAGCCTGCTTGGTCCAAAGCCTTGGTCAGCTTGTCCTTGACCTCCTCAGTCTTGCCAAAGTAACCTGTCAAATTGTTCCACAAGGTTTTACGGCGATGGGTGAAACTTGCCTTGGAAACCTTAAAGAAGAGGTTCTCGTCTTCCACTGCTACAGCTGGTTCTGGACGGCGCACCATTTTCAAGATGGCTGAGTCCACATTTGGCGCTGGCACAAAGACCGTACGAGGCACGATAAAGGCAACCTTGGCTGTCATATAGTATTGGACAGCGATTGACAAACTGCCATATGCCTTGGTATTTGGTTGAGCCGAGATACGATCCGCAACTTCTTTTTGCATCATGACCACAAACTCACTAAAAGGAATCCCACTCTCAATCAAGTGCATGAGAATAGGCGTCGTGATGTAGTAAGGCAAATTAGCCACTACCTTGATTGGCAGGTCAGGATTTTTAAAATTCTGGATATGTTGCGCCAAGTCAACCTTGAGAATGTCCTCGTTGACTACGGTCACATTGTCAAAATCACGCAGGGTATCCGCCAAAATAGGCACCAAACGGTGGTCAATTTCAAAGGCCATAACTTGAGCTGCACGCTCAGCCAAAAATTCTGTCAAGGCACCGATCCCTGGTCCGATTTCGATAACATTGACCTGGTCATCAATTTCAGCCGTATCCACGATTTTTTGAAGGATATTGGTATCCGTCAGGAAATTTTGCCCGAAGGATTTTTTAAAGGTAAAACCGTGACGCTCCAGCACTGCCTTGGTCACGCTATAATCTGCAATTCTCATTTATTCTCTTTTCTAATATAGTAAGCTTCTGGAGTAGCATGATAGAGCAAAACAAATAAAGGTGTTCCATCAAATCCTTCCATCATCTCTTTTAGGAGTGCATCTGGATGAATAATTTCTCGTGTTTTGGTGAAATAAACTCCATGTTCCCCGTTTCGATTACGAAGTTCCCATGCAACATTATTCCCTTGGACAGAAGGTAGGTAACGCTCCATTTCTAGAAAATCAAAAAAATCTTTCACCGTCATGTCTTCTGGAACTTCAAATTCTAGCTCATGAGGTAATACATCATCACCCATACAGACAGAATCTCTATCAACTCGTATTTTCATTTCACTCTTTCCTTGTAAACATCTATTTAAATATTATCAAAGTGAATCCCCTGACATAAATCTACTTACTTCTATTGTAACACATTCCCCTTACATTTGGGGTCTGCTTAGCTGTTCTCATAATATTTCATAGCTTCTTCCACTTCTGCTAAGGTGACTCCAAACAACTCCAGGCGTTTGAGGAGTTGCTTACCGTTGGAATAACCAATTCGGAGAGCCTCTCCTAGATATTCTCGTCGCTTACGACTATCTGCTCCCGCTAGAAAACCAAGGCGAATCAAGTCGCTACGACTGATGTCAAACTGACTCTCATGTTCAAATTGCTCTGTCACCTGAGCGAGAGCCGTTTTCAGGTCTTCATAGTTGGCATGCTCAATTCCCAGAGACCGTCCCTTGGTTTTGGACTTGGGAACAGCTTCATCTCGCTTGAGGAAGGCGTGCTGAACTGTTGGAATGGCCGTCATAATCATGCGACGAATCCGCTCCCCATTAAAATCTGGATCTGTAAAGACAATGACTCCATGGCGTTGGTGTAGTCTCTGAATTCGCTCTATATCCTGGTCATTGATGGCAGAACCTCGAGTCTCATAGGTCTCTACCTCGAAATAACGTTTGAGATTGGCCGTATCATCGCGACCTTCAACCACGATGACTTGGGAAATTTTTTCTTTCATTACTTGTTGTCCAATCCAAAAATGCACTCTGCATTTGCAGTCGTTGCCGCCGCTAGCTCTTCTGTCGTCATGCCACGCAAATCCGCGATAAAGTCTACTACATAGCGAGTATAGGCTGTTTTGTTTTCGCGACCACGTTTAGGAACCGGAGCCAAGTAGGGCGCATCTGTTTCCACCAAAATCTTGTCCAAAGGTAACTCTTTAGCTGCTTCTTGGATGTCAGTTGCCTTCTTGAAAGTCACCACTCCTGAGAAAGAAATGGTCATACCAAGCGCGACAAATTTCTCTGCCCATTCAAGAGTTCCTGAGAAAGAATGCATGATGCCACCACGAGGTCCAACTCCCTCACTTTTGATAATGTCATAGGTATCTTCCAGCGCATCACGGGTATGGACAACAAAAGGCAAATCCAAGTCCTTAGATAGCTGAATCTGACGGCGAAAAACCTGCTCCTGCACCTCTTTGGGCGCTGTCATCCAATGGTAGTCCAAGCCAATCTCACCTAAGGCAACCACCTTGGGATGCTTGAGCTTGTCAAGCAAGTAAGCCTCGACTTCCTCCGTATAAGTCCCTGCCTCTGTCGGATGCCAACCAATAGTTGCGTAGAGTTGGTCGTACTCATCCACCAACTCCAAAGCACGCTCAATCGTCGGTTTATCAAAACCAACAATATTCATCTGTGTCACACCCATCTCAGCAGCCAAGGCAATTTCTTCTGCCTCACGACCTGCAAATTCTTCTACATTCAAGTGTGTATGTGTATCAAAAATCATCTCTTCTAACCTCGTTTTCTATCTTCTATTATACCAAAAAACTGCCCTCTCTCCTCATCTGTAAAAAATATTCTAAAATCCATCGTCCTCTCTTGACGCTATTTTTCCAAAGCAGTATAATAGCACTTATTGAAATTTTCAGAAAAGGAAAATACCATGTTTACAAAATTAAAACAGACCTTTATCGGTCGTCCTCTTAAGTCCTTAACCGAAGGCGAGGGAGGGCTGCTGGGAAAAATGCAGGCCTTGGCCATGTTGTCAAGCGACGCTCTATCTTCCATTGCCTATGGACCTGAGCAAGTAGTCCTCGTCTTGGCTAGTCTCTCTCCACTTGCTATATGGTGGAGCCTTCCTATCGGCCTTTTTGTCCTCCTACTTCTAGCTAGTTTAACCGTTTCCTACCGTCAAATTATCCACGCCTACCCTCAAGGAGGAGGGGCCTATATGGTTACTCGAGAAAATCTATCTCCTCAACTTGGCTTGATCGCTGGAGGTAGCCTTCTGGTTGACTATATGTTGACCGTAGCGGTATCCGTTGCATCTGGAGCTGACGCTATCACAGCAGCTCTCCCTGCTCTTCACCCTTACAACCTCCACATCTCCATTTTTCTGGTTTGCTTGCTCATGCTCTTGAACTTACGGGGCTTAAAAGAATCTGCCAGTTCACTGATGATTCCTGTCTATCTCTTTATCATCAGTACTGTCTTTCTCTTGCTCTATGGAATCTTTCAACTAGTGACAGGTTCTCTCAGCTATCAGGCAACTTCACCTATTGGGCATGCTGTACCGAGCCTGTCTATCGTTCTCATTCTAAGAGCTTTTACCAGCGGATCTGCCTCTTTGACAGGGGTTGAAGCTATTTCAAATGCCGTTCCCTTTTTCAAGGCTCCAAAAGAAAAGAATGCCGCTCAAACCTTGACCATTATGTCACTGATTTTAGGTTTTCTTTTTGCTGGTATCACCTTCCTAAACTACTGGATGGGGATTATGCCTCAACACGGAGAAACTATTCTTTCACAGATAGCTCAAGGCATCCTTGGTCATTCCTTCTTAGGCCACCTTGGATATTATATCTTCCAATTCTCCACAGCCTTGATTTTGGCCGTAGCTGCAAATACTGGCTTTTCGGCCTTCCCTATGCTGGCTTACAATATGGCTAAAAACAAATACATGCCCCATCTCTTTATGGAAAAAGGAGACCGCCTAGGCTACTCCAATGGAATTTTAACTCTGGCTTTTGGTGCTATGATTCTTCTTCTCATTTTTAATGGCAATACAGAACGCTTGATTCCTCTTTATACTATCGGAGTCTTCGTTCCCTTCGCCCTATCTCAGACTGGGATGATTCGTCATTGGAAAAGGGAAAAAGGAGCAAATTTCTTAAAACCTGCTCTTGCTAATATCATTGGGGCAATCATTTGCTACGCGATTGTACTAATCTTGCTCTTTTTCCGTCTCAGTGATATCTGGCCTTTCTTCCCGATTATTCTCGTACTCACCCTACTCTTCTTGGCAATTCACAGTCATTACCAAAAAGTAGCCCAACAACTGCGACTCTATGAAGGAATCGAAAAACGTACTTATGACGGTAATCTGGTTCTGGTCCTAGTAGGAAATGTCACCCGAGTTAGCGTCGGAGCCATTAACTACGCTCAAAGTATCGGAGATGAAGTCCTAGCCATGCACATTTCTACTAAGGAAACAGCAGAAAAAGACCAAGAAATTCTCCAAGAATTTGCTGATTACTTCCCAAATATCACTCTGAAAAATATCAAGACCAGCTACCGCGACATCATCATCCCTACTGTCAAGTATGTCAAACGTATTTCCGAGGAAGCTAAGAAAAAGAACTATACAGTCACTGTCCTGGTACCCCAGTTTATCCCTAATAAACCTTGGCAAAATATCCTGCACAATCAGATGAGTCTCAAACTCAAATACGCCCTTCGTTGGCACCAAGACGTCGTTGTCGCTAGCTACTCTTATCACTTAAAAGAATAAAGAAAAGGCCCTACCAGAACCAAGAAGCGTCTGGTAAGGCCTTTTTCTGAATCCAATCACTATGCTTATACTCAATGAAAATCAAAGAGCAAACTAGGAAGCTAGCCGCAGGTTGCTCAAAGCAAAGCTTTGAGGTTGCAGATAAAGCTGACGTGGTTTGAAGAGATTTTCGAAGAGTATTAACTGAAAAGCATGACTAGGAATATCATTGAATATGGTTAGCTAAATCTTCCTGAGCTTTTTTATTTGACTCAGCTTTTTCTTTCAGCCATTTTTCATAGAGTTCCTGGTACTGTTTAGCAGTTACTGGCTCTTTTTGCAATTCAACATATTTGTAGTTGTCAGAATCTCCTTTGTGCCCAACAAATGAGAATGGACCTGTAAACGGAACTGTCTTACGGAAAATTGGATTAGCTCCTCCACTTTGAACAGGTAGGAAGAGAGCACTATCTGTCAACCAAGCTTGAACTTCGGCAAATTTTTCATAGCGAGCTTGAGTATCTGTGATTTCCGCATCAGCCTGATCCAAGAGTTTCTTATAGTCAGAAAGACCAATCTTGTCCTTAACTTCCTTATCTTTTCCTTCAGACAAGCCCATGTTTTTCAACTGAGAACCAGAGTCTGGATCCAAGAGATCAAGATAGGTTTTCGGATCTGAGAAGTCCCCACTCCAACCCGAGATATCAATGTCGTAATCCTTTTGATCGGCGGTGTCCGCAAAGAAAGTTGCCTGGTCTTTTTCATCTGGAGAAAGTTGGATAACGTCGATAACTACATTATCCTTACCAAGAGTTTCTTCCACAGTTTGTTTGAAAGAGCCAGCCTGTTGCACATCTAACTTAGCAGTTTGGTCAACTGGCATATCCAAATGAATTGGGAAAGTTACTCCCTGAGCTTGCAGGCTTTCTTTGGCCTTAGCAAACTTCTCTTTGGCCTTTTCAGGATTCAAGAAGGCTTGCTTACCATCATTTAGGTTGATGTTTGCCCAATCTTTACCGTAGTTGACAATTTTCTCATTGACAATGTCACCGAAGTTCTTATCGCCAACTTGGACAAAGTTACTTGGTGTAACTGTGTTACGCAAGATACGATCTGCTCCATCTTCACCATTTGTCTGTGCTGCATAGGCATGACGGTCAAAGGCAAAGTTGATAGCCTGACGGAAATCCTTATTTTGCATAGCTGCACGTGAATCTGTCTTTTCCTTATCAGACTGTTTCATAGTCTGCTTGTAGCTTTGACGATTAACGTTGAAAAGATAATAGAAAGTAAGTGAGTTTTGCGGTGTGTAGGTAATCTTGTCCTCATTCCCCTTTTTGAGTTCAGCAAACACTGAACTTGTAGGGAAGATACGTCCGTCTGTATAGTTCCCCTCTAAGAAACCTCGGGCCAAACTATCTTGGTCTGAACCGTCAAAGAAAGAGAGCTTCACTTTCTCAATTTTAACATTGTCCTTATCCCAGTAATTAGGGTTTTTATCAAACTCAATCAAAGATTTTGATGTGAAGGACTTAAACAAGTAAGGACCATTTGACAAGATACTTGATGGTGTCACACTTCCAAAGTCATCTCCCTTAGCCTTCAAGAAGGCTTCATTTACCGGACTAAGGATACTTGCTGTTGTTTTAGAGTTCCAATAAGTCTCTGGTTGATTGAGGGTGTATTGTAGCGTGTAATCATCCACTGCCTTTACGCCCACAGTTGCAAAATCAGATGATTTCCCTTCAACATAGTCTGCTAGCCCTTTGATAGAGTCTTGTACCAAGTACAAGTTTTCAGCCTTTTTATCAGCCGCATACTTGAGACCAGTCACAAAGTCATGAGCTGTTACATCCGCATACTCTTCTCCTTCAGAAGTGTACCATTTAGCTCCCTGACGGATTTTATAAGTGTAGGTCAAACCATCTTTTGACACAGTCCATGACTCAGCCATAGAAGGAATGAGATTGCCATACCGGTCATTTTCCAACAAACCATCAATCAAGTTGGTTGTGATGCTAGAAGTGGAACCACGTGTTGAAGTAATGTAGTCTAATGTATCCGGATTGCTGGCAAATACATAAGAGTAGGTTTTATCTGCATTACTTGATTGGGAAGACCCACATGCTGCTAAAGCTAGACCTGCTGTCAAAGCCATAGCTCCAAAAAGCATAACTTTTGATTTCTTCATGATTATTCTCCATTTTTTTACAGTATGCGAAATATTATACATCATTTGAGCAAAAATATAAAGCCTTTTTGTACTTTTTTACAAAAATAAAAATCAGTAGACTCGAGTTCCTACTGATTTTTGTTATGGTTCGTTTGGATTATGCAGCCAAAACTTTGCGTCCTTTACGACGACGAGCTGCCAATACGCGACGACCGTTTTTAGTTGACATACGGTTACGGAATCCGTGTTTGCGCGCACGACGAAGTTTACTTGGTTGATAAGTACGTTTCACGATGAATACCTCCTCATAGATTTTGTATTCGTTTAGCCGGCTATAAAGTGATCAGTTACTAAACATACTTTACTATTCTATCTGATTCTTTCACTTTTGTCAATAGCTCAAGGCAAATGTTTCCAGCTTTTTCGAATGTAAGCCCTATCTACGATACTGTTTCAAGAATCGAGTCATCTTTTCTTGGATTTGGGCCAGTTCATCGACACGAGGAAGGTAAACAATACGGAAGTGGTCCGGTTCCTGCCAGTTGAAGCCTCGACCATGAACCAAGAGAACCTTTTCCTGCTTCAAGAAATCAAGGACAAACTGCTCATCATCATCGATACGGTACATATTGCGGTCGATTTTAGGGAAGATATAGAGTCCGGCCTTTGGTTTAACAGCAGACAAGCCTGGAATATCTTGAATAGCATTGTAGATGAAGTTTCTTTGCTCATAGATTCGTCCACCAGGAAGGAGCAATTCATCGACTGATTGGTGGCCACCCAAGGAAGTTTGTACGACTTGTTGGGCCAAAACGTTAGAGCAAAGGCGCATATTAGACAGCATATTGAGCCCTTCGATATAGCCTTTGACATGTGTCTTAGGTCCAGACAAGACCATCCAACCCACACGGAAACCAGCGATACGGTGAGATTTTGACAGACCATTCATGCTGACACAGAAGACATCTGGTGCCAAGCTCGCCACAGGCGTATGCACATGCCCATCCATGACCATGCGGTCGTAAATTTCATCCGCAAAGATGATCAAATAGTTCTGACGGGCAATCTCAATAATCTCCAACAAAAGTTCCTTAGGATAAAGGGCTCCAGTTGGGTTGTTTGGATTGATAAGGACGATTGCCTTAGTATTGGAAGTGATTTTTGACTTGATATCGTCAATATCAGGATACCATTCTGCAGCTTCATCACAGATATAGTGAACGGCATTTCCTCCAGCTAGGCTGACAGCGGCTGTCCAGAGAGGATAGTCTGGCATAGGCACCAAGACCTCGTCTCCATTGTCCAAAAGCCCCTGCATGGACATGACAATCAGCTCACTGACACCATTTCCAAGGTAGATATCATCAATATCTACATTTGGAAATTTCTTCAGTTGACAATACTGCATAATGGCCTTACGGGCTGAAAAAATCCCTTTGGAGTCAGAATACCCTTCACTATCACGCGCATTCATAATCAAATCATGAATGACTTCGTCTGGCGCTGTAAAACCAAATTCTGCTGGATTTCCTGTATTCAGACGTAAAATCTTTTCTCCGTTTGCTCGCATTCGCATGGCTTCTTCCAAAACAGGACCACGGATATCATAAGCAACATGCTCTAACTTACTAGACTTGTTATATTCTTTCATCTTGTTTCCTCAATTCATCAGGATAGTAACATTATACCACTAGAAAGAAAATGCGACAAGTTTGCTGAAATGTGTTATTAAAATCCTACAGAAGAAAAACCTCACTAAGAGCGAGGTCAAGACAGGAGAGATAGCAGGTATTTTGCGAAAAACACATCACATACCAAAAGATAAACCTAGAAAAAGCAATCCTAAAAAGGAGTCATAAAGAAGATTGAACATGAGGAAAAGTCCCCATATCATCAAGTAATCCCAACGCCCACTTCGTTTTGCAACTAGGAATAAAATTAGATGGTAGAGTACATGAAAGACTAAAAAAACGATAAACCCTGGATAAAGAAGCGGTACCAGACTCTCTAATTGCCAAACCATGATAACTTCTAGCAAGACTGAAACTAGGATGACTCCATAATAAAGGAAATTTGAATTTTTTGTTTCTTGAAAAGAGTGCTTCATCATTCTCCCTCCCTTCACTTCTTTCCTGCTATCCTTTCTTTTATTTTATCATATATTTATATAGATTTTAAGCGCTAATATTCTTTTGAAAAATACTTTTTTTGCTTTACTTCTATAGTGAAAAGGTTTACAATTATAGTAAGAAAATTTCAGGAGGTTTCATTATGGCACAACGTTACCAAAATATCATGGTCGCAATCGATGGTTCTAAAGAAGCGGACTTGGCTTTTGTCAAGGGAGTTCATTCTGCTCTACGAAACGACGCTAAACTCACCATCGCACATGTCATTGACACACGCGCTCTCCAAAGCGTATCCACCTTTGATGCTGAAGTTTATGAAGAACTCCAAGTCGACGCTGAAAGTCTGATGAAAGAGTACGAAAAACGTGCTAAAGATGCTGGTGTGGCAGATGTTCATATCGTCATTGAAATGGGAAATCCAAAAACCCTCTTAGCACGTACTATTCCAGATGCTGAAGAAGTGGACCTCATCCTTGTTGGCGCAACTGGTCTCAACGCCTTTGAACGCCTCTTGGTCGGCTCTTCATCTGAATACATTCTCCGCCATGCTAAGGTCGATTTGCTGGTTGTGAGAGAACAAGAAAAAACCTTATAATCACAAAGAAAAGGAGCCCAGAGCTCCTTTTTGTTTACTATTTATACTCTTCGAAAATCAAATTCAAACCACGTCAACGTCACCTTGCCGTATATATATGTTACTGACTTCGTCAATTCTATCTACAACCTCAAAGCAATGCTTTGAGCAGCCTGCGGCTAGTTTCCTAGTTTGCTCTTTGATTTTCATTGAGTATTATTTCTCTCTTTATGGCGTTCATAAGCCTTGAGCTGACGCTGCAGTTCCTTTTTAATAGCAGGTTCTGGAGCATATTTTTCTTCCCAATCATCTGGTTTTAGGATTTTGTGGGTCACTGGATCAAAATGGGCCTTGCCATCTGGAAAAATTTTCCCCATATTGGCCTGATGGACGATATCAAAAATACGTTCTGGGTCCACCCCCATCAAAACAAAGCTACCATAGGTAAAATAAAGCGTGTCAATCAGGGCATCCACCTGCCCTACCAAATCTTGCTGGGCAGGTGTCTTCTTGGCTACTTTCTCTGCTGCCTTATCAAGAGCTTGATGAAGTTGCGATAGAGCTTGACCAAAGTCCTCTTCAGAAGGACTGGCAGCTCGAACAAATTCCACCAATTCTTCTATTTTAAAGCCAGCCCTATGGGTTGCACCTTCTAAATCCCAAGCTCGAGGTTCTTCTTGAGTTCGTTCGTCCATCATGTGGTGGAAGGTCTTGACCTTATTGAAATGATAGTCACGGCTGACAAAGACTTTTTCTGAAGCCAAAACACCAAAATGTTCCAAGGCCTTGTGGATTCCGTCTTGCTGATTGCTAGTGGTAATGTGCTTGGCAACTTCCTTGACACTGCTACTACCATTTCCCATAGCGACCGACATACCGACACCAGCCAGCATTTCTAGGTCGTTATCAGAGTCACCAAAGGCCATGACTTGGTTGAGATCAAAACCATATTCTTTCCCGACTCGGCGAATACCTTCCAACTTAGAGTTTCCTTGATTGATGACATCCGCAGCAAATGGATTACTACGTGTCAATTTCAAGTCTTCAAAATCAGCTGCTGCCTTCTCAGATTCTTCTGGCGTCATCAGCATCAAAACTTGGTAGATAGGCTGATTCATCAGATGAAGCAGGTCTTCTTCCTTTTGGGGAACAACCTTGCTGACCATACGATTAAAGGAATGACTCACTGTCCGAGTTAAAACTGAGGGAACGAAGCGACTGATTCGTTGGGAAAAAGAACCCAGACCAAAAGACATGATTTTGGAACCCAACATGGCATCCTTGGTCCCTAGGGCAATCTCCTTACCCTCTTTTTTAGCATAAGTAATGAGCTGGCGCAAATGTAACTTGGAAATTGGGCTCGTGAACAAGACTCTGTCTTTAGTAAAGATATACTGGCCATTATAGGTTACCGCAAAGTCCAAATCCAAATCGTCCATCAATTCCTTAACAAAAAAAGGTCCTCGTCCTGTCGCTACACCGACAAGCACCCCTTGTTCTTTGACAATCTTAATCGCGTCCTTAGTGGATTTCAAAACACTCTTGCGATCGTTGACCAAGGTTCCATCGATATCAAAAAAAACAGCTTTGACTTCCATCCTATCCCAATCTCCCCTTTTGTGATACAATGATTATACCATATTTCAGAAAGAGTGAGTAAATCATGCCTAAGAAAATCCTTGTTTTACATACGGGTGGAACTATTTCCATGCAAGCCGATGCTTCTGGCGCTGTTGTGACTAGTTCAGATAATCCCATGAACCATGTGTCCAACCCACTTGAAGGAATCCAAGTCCACGCCTTAGATTTTTTTAATCTGCCAAGTCCCCATATCAAACCCAAGCATATGCTGGCCCTCTACCAGAAAATTAAAGAGGAAGCTGCTAACTACGATGGAGTGGTGATCACACACGGGACCGATACTTTAGAGGAAACAGCCTATTTCCTTGATACTATGGAAGTTCCCCATATGCCCATCGTTCTAACAGGTGCCATGCGCAGCTCTAACGAACTCGGTAGTGACGGTGTTTATAATTATCTGAGTGCTTTAAGGGTGGCTAGCGATGACAGGGCTGCTGACAAAGGAGTTTTGGTCGTTATGAACGATGAAATTCACGCTGCCAAGTATGTTACCAAAACACATACGACCAATGTCAGCACCTTCCAGACTCCTACTCACGGGCCACTTGGTCTGATTATGAAACAGGAAATCCTCTACTTTAAAACAGCTGAGCCCCGTGTCCGCTTTGACCTTGATCACATACAAGGTTTAGTCCCTATCATCTCGGCTTATGCTGGTATGACAGATGAGCTGATTGATATGCTGGATTTGGAACAATTGGACGGCTTGATTATCCAAGCTTTCGGAGCTGGTAATATTCCCAAAGAAACAGCTCAAAAATTAGAAAGCCTTCTACAAAAAGGAATCCCAGTCGCTCTAGTATCACGATGCTTTAACGGTATTGCTGAACCTGTTTATGCCTACCAAGGTGGGGGGGTGCAGTTGCAAAAATCTGGTGTCTTCTTTGTTAAAGAACTCAACGCCCAAAAAGCCCGTTTGAAACTCCTTATAGCCCTCAATGCCGGACTAAAAGGACAGGCTTTGAAAGATTATATGGAAGGCTAATACTCTTCTCTAGAAAGCAAAATCAGGAAATCTTCACGATTCCCTGATTTTTTCTATTTACGTTTTCGTGTTGAACGACGTTCTGTCAAACCATGAGGCAAGAGAACTTCACGTTCTTCCAACTCTTCCTTGTGCATAATCTTAGTCAACATACGCATGCTAATAGCGCCAAGGTCATAAAGAGGTTGGGCGATAGTTGTCAAGTTTGGACGGGTAAAGCGTGAGATTTGTGAATCATCACTAGTAATGATTTCAAACTCTTCTGGTACTGATACACCGTGGTCAGCCAAACCATTCAATACACCTGCTGCCAATTCATCGCCTGTTACAACCGCTGCAGTTGCATTTGATGAAATCAAGCGTTCTGCCAAGGCATAGCCATCTTCATAAGTGTATTTAGACTCAAATACCAATCCTTCGCTATAAGAAATCCCTGCTTTTTTCAAGGCTTCCTTGTAGCCAACCAAACGAACCTTACCATTGATGTCGTCCACTAGTGGACCGCTAACGAACGCAATGCGCTCATTTTCTTTAGCAAGGTAGGTCACTGCATCAATCGTTGCTTGTTTGTAATCAATATTGACACTTGGAAGCTGATGTTCTACGTCCACCGTCCCTGCAAGAACAACTGGTGTTCGAGAACGAGAAAACTCTGAACGAATTTTTTCAGTCAAGTGGTACCCCATAAAGATGATACCATCCACTTGCTTAGAAAATAGTGTATTGACAACTGAAACTTCCTTGTCATCGTCCTCATCACTATTAGCAAGGACAATATTGTACTTGTACATTTCAGCGATATCATCAATCCCTTTAGCAAGTGTTGAGAAATAACCATTGGTAATATTTGGGATCACGACACCGACAGTGGTTGTCTTTTTACTTGCAAGACCACGCGCCACTGCATTTGGACGGTAATCTAAACGGTCAATCACCTCAAGCACTTTTTTTCGAGTATTCTCTTTTACATTCTTATTGCCATTGACTACACGGCTAACTGTCGCCATTGAAACTCCTGCTTCACGGGCGACATCATAAATCGTTACTGTATCGTCTGTATTCATTCCATTTCCTTTCTATATCATACCTCACGAGACTCCAAAAAAAGAGACGGTATGAAAATTTCGTTTTCATGATTCTACTTATTCCATTTTATCACTATTTGTAAACACTTTCAAGCGTTTTTTGAAGATTATTTGAAAAAATTTCATAGGAAGCTATGTTTATGAAGAAAAAATCACCTTTTCTTGATTTTTAATCCTATTTGCTGTATGATAAGGGAAAAGAAAGGGGGAAGAAATATGGCTTTTACCAATACCCACATGCGGTCAGCTAGTTTTGGCATTGTTACCAGCTTGCCTGATGATGTCATTGACTCTTTTTGGTATATCATCGACCATTTCTTAAAAAATGTCTTTGAATTGGAAGAAGAACTTGAGTTTCAATTGCTCAATAACCAAGGAAAAATTACCTTCCATTTTTCAAGTCAACACCTCCCTACAGCCATTGATTTTGATTTTAACCATCCCTTTGACCCTCTTTATCCCCCCAGAGTCTTGATTTTAGACATGGATGGTAGAGAAACTATCCTCCTCCCAGAAGAAAATGACCTATTTTAATACTCAATGAAAATCAAAGAGCAAACTAGGAAGCTAGCCGCAGGTTGCTCAAAACACTGTTTTGAGGTTGTAGATAAGACTGACGAAGTCAGTAACCATACCTACGGTAAGGCGACGCTGACGTGGCTTGAAGAGATTTTCGAAGAGTATAAAAACTCTAGCCTTCAGTTGCAAGTGACTGAAAACTAGAGTTTTTTCTATTTTTTCAAAGCATTATACAAGTTACGGATCGGTTGCTTTAATGTCGGATGGATAAAATGAGGCGCAATTTCCTGTAAGGACTCAAGGACAAAGAGGCGTTCCGCTATGTAAGGATGAGGCAAAATGAGGTCATCCGTATAAAGAATCTGATTCTCCACAAAAAGCAAGTCCAAATCAATCAAACGAGGTCCCCAATGCACTTCTCTAACTCGTCCCATCTCTGACTCAATGGCTAACAAGGTTTCTAACAAGACTGGTGCTGGTAGCCAGGTTTCCACCTCAACCACTTGATTAGCAAAGCTATCCTGCTCCACTCCACCCCAAGGCTCCGTCGCTAAGACACCGGATTCTTTGAGAATATGGATGCCACGAGCTCGCAGTTTGTCAATGGCTCGCTCCAAGTTTGCTTGCTTATCTCCCATGTTGCTTCCCAGAGCGATAAAGGCTCGTTGCTTGCGGCGATGAATGGTTACCGAGCAAGTATCTAGTGGCAAATGCACCGGTGCCCAAGGTTTTTTCAGTTCCAACTTAATTTCTTGGACAAGAGGATAAGCCTCAAAAGTACGTTCTACCAGTTTGTAGGCTACCGTTTCAATCAAGTCCTCAGTTGTTTCCTGAAACCAAGTCGTCCACTGCTGACACAGTTCTCCATAATGGACAGAAGCCGTTAAATCCAAATCTGTCGCCGCCTTGGTCATATCATAGGATAGGATTGCGGAAATAACAAACTTCTGCCCCAATTCTTTCTCACTCGGAAAAAGACCATGATAGGCAAAAATTTCCAAATCCTTAATCTGCAGTTGATCCATAATGATTCCTTTCTAGAAAAATCCGCCCAAAGCGGATTCTTTTATAGTCCCATTAAACGATAAGCCTGATTTCGGAGGTCCTTATCTGTTTCAAATAGACCACGAGCTACTGTCGTCAAGGTTGCAGTGCCTGGTTTTCTGACACCACGCATGCTCATACACATATGTTCCGCCTCAATGACAACAAAGGCTCCTTTAGCACCTAGATAGTCCATCAAGGCATCGGCCACTTCGATATTCAAACGTTCTTGAATTTGCGGCTTTTTCGAATAAACTTCAACCGTACGGGCTAGCTTAGACAAACCTGCCACTCGACCATCTGGAATATAGGCAATATGCGCTCTACCATAAAATGGCAAGAAGTGGTGTTCACACATGGTATGGAAAAAAATATCCTTTTCTACCACCATATTATCGTCAATAATCTCAAAGGATTTTGACAAATGTTCCTCCGCTGTTTGACCAAGACCTGAAAAAATCTCTTGGTACATACGAGCGACACGAGCAGGTGTTTCCTGCAAGCCCTCGCGATTAACGTCCTCTCCGACAGCCTCGATAATCATTTTTACAGCTGCTTCAATCTTTTGTGTATCCATTCTCGTTTTTCCTCTCCATCAGATAGGCTCTCACTTGGCTCAAGAAATACAAGGAACCCGTGACAATCCTAACTGTTTTTTTCTCTTCTTTTTTATCTGTCAATTTCTGCTCTAGAAATTCCTGCCAACCTTGGTAGCTGAGATTTCTAGACTTAGCTGCCTCTTTCAGCACGTTTTCATCAGTCGCCCGACTATCTGAAAAATGTGTTAGAGTAAGCTCGGTATCTGGCATGGCCCCCAGCAAGTCCAACATATCCTCCAAGGCCTTGGTTTTGATGCAAGTAAAGAGGATTTCCTTGCGATAATCCGCAAAGCGTTCTTGCAAGGTTGCTAATAAAGCCTTGATAGCATGGGGATTGTGGGCTCCATCCAAAATCATCAAGGGATCTCTTGACACGATTTCCAAACGCCCTGGCCAACTTGTTTCTTCCAAGGCTTGAGAAATCAAGTGATTGCTTGCTAGCTCTCGACCATCTTCTTGACAAAAATTATCAAGTAAAGCTATGGCCATCCCAGCATTCTCTATCTGGTGCAAACCAAGCAGGCCAGTCTGGAAGCGACCTTGTCTGACAACACTTGTATAGTCAAAGACTTCACCTGTTACCACACTCTCTTGGTGACTAACTTGATAATCTGCCCCGTAGGCAAGTCTCGGCGCATCTTTCCCTTCCGCAATAGCGTCAATGACAACCAAAGCTTCTGGAGCGATACGACCTGTCACCAAGGGAATACCTTGTTTGATAATACCAGCTTTCTGCTCTGCTATAGCTTCCAAGGTGTCACCAAGTAGGGCTACATGGTCCAATCCAATAGTCGTGATGCCTGTTAAAATGGGCTGGCAGACATTGGTACTATCCAAGAGTCCACCCATGCCGACTTCCATGATAGCCACATCTACTTGCTCTGAAGCAAAGTAGTCATAGGCTATAGCTGTGATAATCTCAAACTCGGTTGTGCCCTGTAAATTAGCGGCCGCTTCTCCCTCCAGCAAAGACTGATAGTCTGCCATGAGAGCTTCTAGTCTAGCCTCTGGAATAGATTCCCCATTGATGCTAATCTGGTCTGTGTAATGAATGAGATAGGGCGAGCTAAACACGCCAACTCTCAGCCCTAGTTTTTCTAGCATATTTTTCAAAAAAGCAATGGTCGAACCCTTGCCATTGGTTCCTCCAATATGGATGACCTTGAGTTTGAGATGGGGATTGCCACGCAAAGCTAACAGTTCCACCATTCGTTCCAAGCCAAAATGCGGTTGGTCCGTCCGGTAGTTAGCAATCCACTGATTATTTTCGATTTCTTTCATCTTATTTATATTGTTTTAAATCTATATTTTCCGCTTCATCAGCCAGACGAATGGCGGAGGCAATTTCAACTGCCATCCTGTGACTAGCTACGTCATGCACACGCACCACTTCCACACCCTGTCTCGCAGCGATACTGGTTACATGAGCAGAAGCCGTATCTCGATTGCGGAAACCAAGTTCTGTCTCAGGATTGACTTCAAAACCACTTTCTTCAAGGATATTGATGACAAACCGCTTGCGCGACACTCCGAGAAAGACTGGATAGCCTTTCTGATGTAGTTTATCCAGATCCCGTAAAAGAAGCAAATTTTCTTTCTTGGTCAGACCAAATCCAATCCCTGGATCCAGCAGGATATTTTCTGGTGCAATACCAGCTTCCTCTGCTCTCGCTAGTGCTCGTTCAAAGAAAGCCTCCATCAATTCTTCGATTGGCAATGTTTCAAAGTCAGCTAACTCTTCCTCTGTAAAAGCTTGACCAAAACCAAAATGAGGAAATATGAGCGAGCTAGGATGCTGAGGTCGCGCCATGACTGGATTAAACATAATGACCACTTGCGCTCTCGCTTCAGCTACCACATGGGCCATTTTTTCATCACCCATAAGACCAGTGATATCATTGACTAGATTGGCACCAACAGCCAAAGCAGCCTCTGCCACCTGACTCTTCCAAGTATCAATAGAGATGAGGACATCACTTTCCTTGCGAATCGCTTTAATCACTGGAACAACACGCTGGATCTCCTCTTCTATCTCAACATAGCTACTTCCCGGCCGAGTCGATTCTCCGCCGATATCTAGCATGCTGGCTCCTTCTGCTATCAATTTACGAGCCTGCTGGAGCGCCTGCTCAAGAGCAAAAAATTGACCACCGTCCGAAAAGGAGTCTGGGGTTACATTGATAATTCCACAAATAGCTGTCTTTGCATGATTGGCTTTACTTGACATATCGGTCACTCCCTCAAGGCTTTTCATCATATTATTTCTCTATTTTACCATAAAAAGAAAAAGATGGACACGATTGCATTCATCTTTTTCCCAGTAGAAACAAGTAAGCAATTGTCAAAAATCTTAAACAGAAATCCCTAATGTCCGACTCAAAATCACCACGAGAGCCAACAAACAGAAAGCAACCCCATTCACAATCATGTGAAGTAAGATAGACATTTCCAAACGTTGGGTCTTGTATGCCGTCCAAGACAGAACAATCGACATACCTCCATAAATCAATAAAGAAGGTAAATTACTTGGTTGATGCAATAAAGCAAACACAATCGTACCGACTACAAATCCCAAGTTCTCTTTTCCTCGGAAAATCTTTTTAGGAATAATCCCACGACACAAGATT
Organism: Streptococcus sp. HMSC063B03; assembly: GCF_001836965.1. Classification (GTDB taxonomy): domain Bacteria; phylum Bacillota; class Bacilli; order Lactobacillales; family Streptococcaceae; genus Streptococcus; species Streptococcus pneumoniae_F. The sequence continues at coordinate 180,808 of NZ_KV831016.1, forward strand.
TCCTCACAAATCGGAGCAAGCAAGGCCAGTAAGAAGAAACTGGAAATCAAAGAACTATTCTGAACCATAGCATTAATCTGAGACTGGTTACCTGTTGTCGTCTCATTTGACAGCTGTAACAAGATAGAACCAAGTATATTTGATCCGATAATGACTAGATAACTTAAGCCCAAGCGTGCCAAATCCTTAGCTCTAAAAAAAGAAAAATTAAAACTTGCTAATTGCGTTTTACGAGCTCCAAAAATAAATAGTACTAAAACTACAATTGAAATACCAGCAACTATCAGTCCTGACTGCAACAGTGGTACTGCATTTAAAGTTAAAATAGCAGTAACCCCTATAGGAATCTGATATAAAATTGTCGCCAGAAAAAAGATTAACAGCCAGCCTGCACGATTCAATAATTCTTTCCACATACTTTTCTCTTCCATCATTCATCTCCTAGACTTTATATTAAAAAAAGGGGGAAATCCCCCTGGGTTATCCTATTATAAGGCCATGCTGATGTAGTTAAGGATAAACAAGGCATCCAAAATCCAAATCATGACATGAACATCTTTAGCTTGACCTTTAACAAGCTTAGTCAAAGTGTAAGTCAAGAAACCAACTGCAATCCCTTGAGTGATAGAGTAGCTGAATCCCATAAAGATGGATGTGAAGAAAGCAGGAACCGCTTCAGACATATCGTCCCAATGGATATTTTTCAAGCTAGCCAACATCATAATCCCAACGATAATCAAGATTGGAGCTGTAGCGGCTGTTGGTACAATCGCGAGAAGTGGACTAAAGAAGCTTGAGATCGCAAAACAGATAGCTACAACCAAGGCTGTCAAACCAGTACGTCCACCTGCACCGATACCAGCAGCAGACTCGACATAAGTCGTTACGTTCGAAGTACCAGCGATGGCACCAATTGAAGTACCAATCAAGTCAGAGTAAAGAGCCTTATCCAACTTAGCTGATTGGTGGTTTTCACCATTTGTCGCTACGATACCAACTTTTTCACCTGTACCAATCAAGGTACCAATCGTGTCAAAAATATCTGTCAATGAAAAGGCAAGAATAGCCATCAGAGTTTCAGGCAAGCGAGCTGTATCTGAAATCAAAGCTCCCAAACCTTCTGAACCAAGAGCTGCACCAAAAACTGTCTTCAAGTCTTCAAAGGCTGCACCAACATGGTTATTAGCAAAATCGATACTAGACAAATCTACCAAACCAACTGCGATAGCAAGAACAGTTGTTGTCAAGATAGAGAGGATAATTCCCCCTTTAATTCCTTTGATAACAAAGAAGATTGTAATGGCCAGTCCTGCAAGTGCCACCAAAACAGCTGGGTTATTAAAGTCAACCAATCCTGGAACTGCTGAAGAGTTTGCTGCAATCGTTGCTTTAGCTTTGTCAGCCCCTTCTCCTACAACAGTATAGTTACCTGGATCAATCGTAAATTTCAAAAATCCAGCATTCTTAATTCCTACGTAGGCAAGGAAGACACCGATACCAGCTGAAATAGCTGAGCGAAGAGCATTTGGAATCGATTCAATGATCATTTTACGAACATTTGTCAAGGTAATAATCAATGAGATAATCCCACAGATGAAGACCATAGCTAGGGCTTGTTGCCAAGAATAACCGAGTCCAAATACGACTGTAAATGTAAAGAAGGCGTTAAGACCCATACCTGGCGCTTGGGCATAAGGTAAGTTAGCATAGAAGGCCATCATCAAGGTACCTGCTACTGCACCAATGATCGTCGCTAGGAAGACACCTTGAGCAGGCATTCCTGTTTGCGAAAGAATTTGTGGGTTTACAAAGAGAATATAACTCATTGCAAAGAAGGTTGTTAAACCAGCGAGAACCTCTGTACGAACGTCTGTACCGTTCTCTTTTAGTTTAAATAATTTGTCCATTATTAATCTCCTTTTAATTTTTACGAACAATAATAGAATTATATCATTTATCATTCACTTTTTCAATATCTTTGTTTGATTTATTTAAGAATTTGATGGAATTTTATTTTTTGTTTGGAATCTGCTTTTCTGCTTGCTTTCTGTTATAATAGAAGACATCTTATCCGAAAAGACACTAGAAAGGTCCCTATGACGAAAAAAATTATTGCAGTTGACCTGGATGGAACCCTACTCAACTCAGACAGTCAGATTTCTGACTTTACCAAAGAAACCATAAAAAAAGTTGCCGAAAAAGGGCATCAGGTTATTATTACAACGGGTCGCCCTTACCGCATGTCAAAAGATTTCTACCGTGAACTAGGCTTAGACACTCCTATGATTAATTTCAACGGCTCCCTTACTCATTTACCAGACCAAGTTTGGAACTTTGAAAAGTGTTTGACGGTAGACAAAAAATATCTGCTAGACATGGTTCAACGTTCAGAGAACATTCAAGCCGATTTTATCGCTGGAGAATATCGTAAAAAATTCTACATTACAAATCCTAATGAAGAAATTGCTAATCCCAAACTATTTGGTGTAGAAGCTTTCCAGCCTGAAAATCGATTCCAGCCTGAGTTGGTAACCAAGGATCCTAACTGTATTCTGTTGCAGACCAGAGCTAGTGACAAGTATGCCTTGGCAAAAGAAATGAATGCCTTCTACCAGCATCAACTTTCTATTAATACTTGGGGTGGTCCGCTCAATATCCTTGAGTGTACCCCAAAAGGTGTCAATAAGGCCTTCGCCTTAGACTACTTGCTCAAGGTAATGAATCGTGACAAAAAGGATTTGATTGCCTTTGGAGATGAACACAATGATACCGAAATGCTCGCTTTTGCTGGGAAAGGTTATGCAATGAAAAATGCTAACCCAGAGCTACTCCCTTATGCAGATGAGCAAATTTCCTTGACAAATGACCAAGATGGGGTTGCAAAAACCCTGCAAGACTTATTCTTATAATCCATACTGACCAGCTTGCGAGCTGGTCTTTGTGCTCTTTTCACAGTCTCATCAACCAGTTAATTGATTGTTCTATTTTTCACCTCCAAAACCTTGGAAAAGGCTTTCTTTTGTGATATACTTCACATATAAATACAAGAGAGCTCGTCATACTCGACTCTGTTGACACAAAATCAATCCAGTCCTGTTTCTCCTGCTCTCAGTTAATATCAAGGAGGATAGCTATGAAAGCTGTTGTTGTAAATCCAGAAAGCACTGGTGTTGCTGTTGAAGAAAAAGTACTCCGTCCACTTGAAACTGGGGAAGCACTTGTAGAAATTGAATATTGTGGTGTTTGCCACACTGACCTCCACGTTGCCCATGGTGACTTTGGTCAGGTACCAGGACGTGTCCTAGGTCACGAAGGTGTTGGTATCGTTAAAGAAATTGCCCCAGATGTGAAAAGCCTTAAAGTCGGTGACCGCGTCAGCGTTGCTTGGTTCTTTGAAGGATGTGGCACTTGCGAATACTGTACAACTGGTCGCGAAACCCTTTGCCGTACAGTGAAAAATGCCGGCTACTCAGTAGATGGTGGTATGGCTGAACAATGTATCGTAACTGCAGACTATGCTGTTAAAGTTCCTGACGGACTTGATCCAGCCCAAGCCTCTTCTATCACATGTGCTGGTGTAACAACCTATAAAGCTATTAAAGAAGCCAAAGTTGAACCAGGCCAATGGGTTGTTCTTTACGGCGCTGGTGGACTTGGTAACCTAGCTGTTCAATACGCTAAAAAAGTATTCAATGCTCATGTCATCGCAGTTGATATCAATAACGACAAACTTGCCCTTGCAAAAGAAGTGGGTGCGGACATTGTTATTAACGGCCTCGAAGTTGAAGATGTACCTGGACTCATCAAGGAAAAAACTGATGGTGGAGCTCATTCAGCTGTCGTAACTGCTGTGTCTAAAGTTGCCTTCAACCAGGCTGTTGACTCAGTTCGTGCTGGTGGTCGCGTAGTCGCTGTTGGTCTTCCTTCTGAAATGATGGAACTCAGCATCGTCAAAACCGTTCTAGATGGAATCCAAGTCATCGGTTCTCTTGTTGGAACTCGTAAAGACTTGGAAGAAGCCTTCCAATTCGGTGCAGAAGGTTTAGTAGTTCCAGTTGTTCAAAAACGTCCAGTAGAAGATGCTGTAGCCATTTTCGACGAAATGGAAAAAGGTCAAATCCAAGGACGTATGGTACTCGACTTCACCCACTAATCTAATAAAAACCTATTTTAAAAGTTGGAATGCGCTTCCAACTTTTTTATATTAAATTTTAATATCAAAAATTACTATGTCTTCTCGAAACCTTATTATATCAATATCATTAAATACACTATTTAAATGTTTTCTTGAATATTTTATATCAAATAGTTGCTTTTTATATGAAAACGGTTTATACTTATCTAGTCTTAAAGTTTTCTTAAACGAAAACTAAAACAAAAAAGGAGGAATGACAATAATGAGTATCGGAATCATTATTGCGAGCCACGGCGAATTTGCTGCGGGTATTCATCAGTCAGGATCTATGATCTTTGGTGAACAAGAAAAGGTTCAAGTTGTAACCTTTATGCCAAATGAAGGTCCTGATGATTTATACGCTAAGTTTAATAACGCTGTTGCTGCATTTGACGCAGAAGATGAGGTTCTAGTTTTGGCTGACCTTTGGAGTGGATCTCCATTTAACCAAGCTAGTCGCGTGATGGGAGAAAATCCTGAGCGTAAGTTTGCCATCATCACAGGACTTAACTTACCGATGTTGATTCAAGCCTACACAGAGCGCCTGATGGACGCTGCTGCAGGTGTAGAAAAAGTTGCTGCGAATATCATTAAAGAAGCCAAAGATGGCATCAAAGCTCTTCCAGAAGAGCTCAATCCAGCTGAAGAAGTTGCAAGTGCTGCAGCTGCTCCAGTTGCCCAAGCTGCTATCCCAGAAGGAACTGTTATCGGGGATGGTAAATTGAAAATCAATCTTGCTCGTCTTGACACACGTCTCCTTCACGGTCAGGTTGCAACTGCTTGGACTCCAGATTCAAAAGCAGACCGTATCATCGTTGCTTCAGATAACGTTGCCAACGACGATCTTCGTAAAGAATTGATTAAACAAGCAGCTCCTAACGGAGTAAGAGCCAATGTTGTTCCAATCCAAAAATTGATTGAGGTTTCAAAAGACCCACGTTTTGGAGAAACACATGCCCTTATCTTGTTTGAAACACCTCAAGATGCCCTTCGTGCAATTGAAGGTGGCGTGCCAATCAAAACTCTTAACGTAGGATCAATGGCTCACTCAACTGGTAAAACAATGATCAACAACGTTTTGTCTATGGACAAAGAAGACGTTGCTACATTTGAAAAAATCCGTGACCTCGGTGTTGAATTTGACGTACGTAAAGTACCAAACGACACTAAAAAAGATTTGTTTGACTTGATTAGCAAAGCCAACGTTCAATAATAGAAATCAATAACTATCGAAGAATTCTAAGAAATTTTTTCACTTTATTATCATTAAATAGAAAAGGAATAAAACCATGTCAGATATTTCAATTATTTCTGCTGTCTTGGTTGTAGTTGTTGCCTTCCTTGCAGGTCTTGAAGGTATCCTCGACCAATTCCAATTCCATCAACCAATCGTCGCATGTACCCTTATCGGACTTGCAACTGGTAACCTCGAAGCAGGGGTTATGCTTGGTGGATCACTTCAAATGATCGCCCTTGGTTGGGCAAACATCGGAGCGGCCGTAGCTCCTGACGCTGCTCTTGCATCTGTTGCTGCAGCAATCATCTTGATCAAAGGTGGTAACTTTACTACTGAAGGTATCGCCGTTGCAACAGCAACAGCTATCCCTCTTGCCGTAGCTGGACTTTTCTTGACTATGATTGTTCGTACAATCTCAGTTGGTTTGGTTCACACTGCAGATGCTGCTGCTAAAGAAGGAAATATTGCAGCTGTTGAGCGTGCTCACTTTATCGCACTTCTTCTTCAAGGTCTTCGTATTGCTATCCCTGCAGCCTTCCTTATCGCTATCCCAGCTTCTGCCGTTCAAGATGCTCTTAAATTAATGCCAGACTGGTTGAACGGTGGTATGGCTGTCGGTGGTGCTATGGTCGTTGCCGTTGGTTACGCTATGGTTATCAACATGATGGCAACTCGTGAAGTATGGCCATTCTTCGCAATCGGTTTTGCTTTTGCTGCCATTTCTCAATTGACTTTGATTGCCCTTGGTGTAGTCGGTGTTGCCCTTGCCTTCATCTACCTTAACCTTTCAAAACAAGGTGGTAACGGTGGCGGCGGAGCTGCGACTTCTAACGACCCAATCGGTGATATCCTAGAAGACTACTAGAAAGGGGAACAATCATGACTGAAAAACTTCAATTATCAAAATCAGATCGTAAAAAAGTTTGGTGGCGTTCACAATTCCTTCAAGGTTCTTGGAACTACGAGCGTATGCAAAACTTGGGTTGGGCTTACTCATTGATCCCAGCTATCAAAAAATTGTACACTACTAAAGAAGACCAAGCTGCTGCTCTTGAGCGTCACCTTGAGTTCTTCAACACTCACCCATACGTTGCTGCTCCAATCATGGGGGTTACTCTTGCACTTGAAGAAGAACGTGCGAACGGTGTTGAAATTGATGACGCTGCTATCCAAGGGGTTAAAATCGGTATGATGGGACCTCTTGCTGGTATCGGTGACCCAGTATTCTGGTTTACAGTTCGTCCTATCCTTGGAGCTCTTGGTGCATCACTTGCTGCATCTGGTAACTTGGTTGGTCCACTTCTCTTCTTCTTCGGATGGAATGCTATCCGTATGGCCTTCCTATGGTACACACAAGAGTTTGGTTACAAGGCTGGTTCTGAAATCACTAAAGACATGTCTGGTGGTATCTTGAAAGACATCACTAAAGGTGCTTCTATCCTTGGTATGTTCATTCTTGCCGTTCTTGTACAACGTTGGGTATCGATCAACTTCACTGTTAACCTTCCAGGTAAACAATTGGCTGAAGGTGCCTACATCAACTTCCCAGAAGGACCTGTATCAGGTGCTGAATTGAAAGGTATCCTTGGTCAAGCACTTGGTGGATTGAGCCTAGATAAGATTCAACCACAAACCCTTCAAAGTCAGTTGAACTCATTGATTCCAGGATTGATGGGACTTCTCCTTACTTTCCTTTGCATGTGGTTGCTTAAGAAAAAAGTATCACCAATCTCAATCATCCTTGCACTCTTTGCAGTAGGTATCGCAGCTCGTTTCTTCGGTATCATGTAATCAAGCAACGTAAAAGGAACCAGGTTCTAAGCCTGATTCCTTTTTTCTATGCTTTTATACTCTTCGAAAATCAAATTCAAACCACGTCAGCGTCACCTTACCGTACTCAAGTACAGCCTGCGGCTAGCTTCCTAGTTTGCTCTTTGATTTTCATTGAGTATTATTCTGCCAAGGCTCCCATTGGATCCCATGGTGCAAGTACGATTGGTTCTGCTTCATAGGCAGCTTGTTCTTCGGCTGTCAGCAATTCTTTGCGAACAACGATTTGGTAAGTGTATTCGTCCATCCAAGCGTCTGAGGCAACAAAGTAACCATCTGTACCGACCTTGTCTCCCCATGAGTTTTCAACCTTCCACTTGGTTGACTTCCCATTTTCATCCAAGTCCACACCTGTTAATACCATGGCGTGGGTCATCAAGCTTTCGCTGTAGTCCAAACGTCCAGCCTTGTCTTGAGTAAGTTGAATATCCATGCTTGATTCAAAATCATAAACATCTGTCGCAAGGATTCCAGCCTTGCGGTTGCTGAGCTGGCCGACATCAGAACCAAACCAAACAGTCTCACCTGCTTGCATTTGGGCAATCGCCAATTCTTTCAAGCGTTCCATCGGAACGTTGATATAACGAACTGCACGGCTACCAACCACATTTCCCAACATCTCAACTGTGTACGATTTACCGTATGGTTTATCAGCAGTTGGAGCATTGATAACAGAAACGTAGTCTTCTAGAGGAAGATTGACATATTTCTTGTAAAATTCCTGTGGTGTGATACCCTTTTCGCTTTGGTAGTTGTTATCTTTATCGCGATAAGCAAAGTCAAATTTACGTGGCGGAAGACCCAATGACATAGCAAGGAAATTAAAGATTTCTTGCAAAAGGTCTTCCTTCTTAGCTTGAACAGTCGCTTGGTCCGCACCAGAAGTAAGCAAGTCACGCAAAATTTGAGCATCTTGGCGAAGCAATTTGTTGAGAATGGCATTTAGCTCACGACTGCTACTAGATGAAACAGACTCAGGGTAAACTGACTTAGGCACGACACCGTATTTCTCAAAGAGAGAAACGACCATATCCCATTGACCGCCATCTTGTTGTGGAGTTTGAAGTAGGAATTTAACCTTACGACTCGTCAAGTCTTGGTCTGCAGTCGCAATGACTTGCTCCAAGAACCAGTTTGATTTCTCATACTTGTCCCAGAAGAATGTGTGGGCCTGTGACAACTCAAAATTCTCCAGTTTGTATTGAGAGATAAGTTTGTGGCGGAAGGTATTGAGAGCCGCAAACATCCAGCAACGACCAGATGCTTTCTGGTTAGTGACCTTGTCCTTGGTCAAATCCAATGAGAAAACAGGGGTGTTGTCTACATGGCTTTGGCGACGCTCAAGGGCTGCAAAAATTCCGTTGTGGCTGGCAGCATTTTCAATCGCTTGGTATTTTACATTTGCTTCATAATTGGCAAATAGTTTATCAGTAAATGATTCTTGAATCGCGTTCATAGATTCCTCCTTTTATTCTACAGTCTATTATAACTCTTTTCACAAAGGAAGCAACTGAAAAACATAAAAGGCAAGGACATTGTCCCTCACCTTTTTCTAATATAAATCAAACTAAGCAATACTTGCAAGGAGAATCTCTAATTCTTCCTTGGTCAAGCGACGCCATTCTCCTCGTTCTAGGTTCTCATCCAATACTAGAGTTCCCATAGTCAAACGTTGCAAGTCTACTACTTCCTTGCCACAGTAGCCCACCATACGCTTGACCTGATGGAACTTCCCTTCTGCAATGGTCACACGAATTTGGCTTTGATTTTTTTCTTTATCTATGGACACAATCTCCAGTCTAGCGGGCTGACAGGTAAAGTCTTTGAGCGGAATGCCCTTGGCAAATGTCTCTACGTCTTCTTGGGTCATAATTCCCTTGACCTGAGCCAGATAGGTCTTATCCACATGACGCTTGGGCGAAAGAAGAGCATGAGCCAGCTGACCATCATTGGTCAAGAGCAAAAGACCATGCGTGTCAATATCCAAGCGTCCTACTGGGAAAACTTCCTTGCTCCGAGCAATATCATCCAGCAAATCCAGAACGGTTCTGTGCTTAGGATCCTCAGTCGCTGAGATAACTCCTTGGGGCTTATTCATCATGTAGTAGACAAACTCTTCATACTCCAACACTTGCCCATCAAAGCGAATCTCATCTCTTTCTTCATCAATCTGCAATTTAGCTGATTTCTCTTTTTTACCATTTACAGTCACGCGCCCAGTCTTGAGCATGTTTTTGACCTCTGTCCGGCTCCCTACAGCGCAGGCAACTAAAAATTTATCTAATCTCATAGAACTATTATATCACACTCAAAAGGAGGCTGGTACAATGACCAACCTCCTTTTCGTTTCATACTCTTCAAAAATCTCTTCAAACCGCGTCAACATCGCCTTGCCGTATATATGTTACTGACTTCGTCAGTTATATCTGCAACCTCAAAACAGTGTTTTGAGCTGACTTCGTC
>NZ_KV831016.1:190611-221523 GCF_001836965.1 Streptococcus sp. HMSC063B03
CTTCGTCAGTTCTATCTGCAACCTCAAAACAGTGCTTTGAGCTGACTTCGTCAGTTCTATCTAAACCTCAAAACAGTGCTTTGAGCAACCTGCGGCTGGTTTCCTAGTTTGCTCTTTGATTTTCATTGAGTATCAGATTTAAGAAATTAACTTCCTCGTCTCCAGAAAATCGCTAAGACAATCATGGAACCTAGTACTGCAGGAATAATGGCAGTTCCTGCTATTATCGGTCCCCAAGTCCCAAAAAGCAAGTGGCCTATAAAGGCACCAACCCAGCCTAGAAACATTTTTCCAAAACATCCCATTCGCTCTCCACGATTGGTCAGAGTACCTGCTAAAAATCCCACTAGGAGACCAACGAACATACTTCCTAACATATTATCTCCTTAATTTGCCCAATCTCCGTTACGGAAGAGTGGTACACGTGTCCCATCCTCACGGATACCATCAATATCCATTTGGTTAGAACCAATCATAAAGTCCACGTGAACATCTGAACGGTTAAGTCCCACAGCTTCAAGCTCTTCTTCACTCATCTCCGCACCACCAACGACGCTAGTCGCATAGGCTGCACCGATAGCCAAGTGGTTTGAAGCATTCTCATCGAAAAGGGTGTTAAAGAAGGTAATGCCTGACTGAGAAATTGGGCTTGGATCTGGTACCAAGGCACATTCACCCAAGGCACGCGCACCCGCATTTTCAAAGACAAGGTCTTTCATGACTTGATCACCTTTTTCTGCAGTGATATCCACAATTTGTCCATCCTTAAAGGTCACCTTAATTCCTTCGATGATATTTCCATTATAGCTAAGCGGTTTTGTAGAAGTGACATAACCATCTGCGCGACGGAAATCAGGTGCTGTGAAAACTTCCTCTGTCGGCATATTTGGCAAGAATCCTTCTCCCTGTGCATTGATAGCACCAGCTGATTCCCAAACGTGGTTCTTCGGCAAACCAAGGGTCAAATCTGTCCCTGGCGCTGTATAGTGAAGGGCTGAAAATTGCTCCTTATTAAGCATATCAGCCTTGCTCTTAAGGATAGCTGCATGATCTTCCCAAGCCTTAACAGGATCTTCTTCATAGACACGGCAAGTTTTGAAGATTTGGTCCCAAAGGAGATCGACTGCTTCTTCATCGCTCGCAGCATTTGGAAAGACTTTCTTAGCCCACTCAAGCCCAGCAGCAGCTGCTACCGTCCAGCTAACCTTGTTGGATTGCGTTGCGATTCGCATTGGCTTCATGGCAAGTCCCATAGCTTTAGCAGAAGCTGAAAGCTTGTCAGCATCCACACCGTTCAAGGCACCTGGATCAGATGAACGAACTCCAAGACGGCTAGCCTTGTTCTCCAAAAGATAGTTCATCTCAGCAATCTTGTATTCCGGCACATTGTCCAAACGCTCCATCGGCGCATGGAGGAATTTCTCACGGTTAATGACATCATCTGTCCACTGAACGATAACCTCATGCGCACCCAAAGCATAAGCTTCCTTCACGATTAGATGCGCCAACTCACGTTGCTCCACATCAATTGAGAGAGCCAAAGTGTGACCAGGTTGCACGTTGATTCCATTTGCAACCAACAATTTCGCATATTTTTCTAGATTTTCTTTAAAATTTGGTAAAACCATGTAATTTTCTCTTTTCTATTTTTATTTTTCTTTCAAAGCAGAAAGTAGCCCTGCTAGTGCAATAGTACCTGACAAGAGTGCTGTTGATAGAAGAATTGTCTGATCAGCAAGTTCTAATTGATATTCAAAAACCTTTTCAGCAGGTTTATCTTCCGCAAAGATTCTAAGTTTCATAAAGATGTTCTCCGTTCTAATTCTTAAAACAACTCATCAAACAAACTCAACTGGTTATCCTCTGGCATATTGCCCAGAATCCCCATTTCATCCATCTTTTCAACCAAGGTTGATGAGAGTCCACCGCGTTTGCGTAGTTCTGTTTTGGAGAGGAATTCTCCCTCTTCACGCGCTCGCACTAGCTGCTTGGCAACGTTCTCTCCCAGACCATCCATTGCTACAAATGGCGGAATGAGGGTATCCCCATCGATGAGGAACTCTGTTGCCTGACTACGATAGAGATCGAGTTTGCCAAACTTGAAACCACGTTCCCACATTTCATTGACAATCTCAAGAGTTGTATAGAGGTCAATTTCCACATTAGAGGCTTCATTATTCTTCCGTTTTTCAGCGATTTCTTCCATTCTGCGCTTGATAGCGTCTAAGCCCGCACCCATGGTCTTGATATCAAAAGCCTTAGCACGGATGGAGAAGTAAGCACAGTAATAATAAATGGGATGGTGAACCTTGAAGTAGGCCACACGCAAGGCCATTATAACGTAGGCTGCCGCATGGGCTTTAGGGAACATATACTTGATTTTCCCACAGGACTCGATATACCACTCTGGAACCTTATTGGCCTTCATAGCTTCGATATAGCCATTTCTCTCTTCTTCAGAAATCTTGAGCCACAAGCCCTTACGTACCCGTTCCATGATGGTAAAGGCCATCTTAGGTTCAAGACCAGCATGCATGAGGTAAACCATGATGTCGTCCCGACAACCAATAACGGTTGATAGGTCAGCAATCCCTTGCTTAATCAAATCTTGGGCATTGCCCAGCCAAACGTCGGTACCGTGAGACAACCCTGACAACTGAAGCAATTCTGCAAAAGTCGTCGGATGCGTTTCATCTACCATGCCTCGGACAAAGTTGGTTCCAAACTCTGGAATCCCCAGCATGCCTGTCGGAGTTCCGATTTGTTCAGGAGTCACACCTAGCACATCAGTCCCAGAAAAGAGGGCCATTACACCTTCGTCATCCATAGGAATTTCATTAGGGTCAATACCAGACAAGTCCTGAAGTTTCCGAATCATGGTCGGATCATCATGTCCCAGTACATCAAGTTTGAGGACATTCTCGTCGATATCATGGAAGTTAAAGTGAGTGGTCTGCCATTCAGCCGTCACGTCATCTGCTGGATACTGGACAGGCGTAAAGTCGTAAACATCCATATAGTTAGGAATAACAACAATTCCTCCCGGATGTTGTCCTGTTGTCCGCTTGACACCAGCTGCACCTTGAGCAAGGCGTTCCACCTCTGCATCACGATAAAACTTGCCATAATCCCGCTCGTAACCCTTGACAAATCCATAAGCGGTCTTGGCAGCCACCGTACCAACCGTTCCTGCACGGAAGGCATATTCCTCACCAAAGATATCACGCACATCCAAATGGGCGCTAGGTTGATCTTCTCCCGAGAAGTTCAAGTCAATATCGGGAACCTTGTCCCCATCAAAACCAAGGAAGGTCTCGAAAGGAATATCCTGTCCGTTTTTGCTGAGTTTGTGACCACAGTTTGGACAGTCCTTATTGGGCATATCAAAACCTGAACCATAAGAACCATCTGTGATAAACTCACTGTACTGACACTGACCACAGACATAGTGAGGAGAGAGAGGATTGACCTCCGTAATCCCAATCATAGTCGCAACAAAACTAGATCCTACAGACCCACGAGAACCCACCAAATAGCCCCGTTCATTGGAACGTTGCACCAGCATCTGCGATGCCAGATAAATCACAGCAAATCCATTCCCCAGAATAGAAGTTAATTCTTTTTCAATCCGCAAATCAACGATATCTGGCAGCGGATTTCCATAAATCTCAAATGCCTTCTTATAGGTCAACTCGGCAACTGTTTCTTCAGCCTTTTCGATGAAAGGCGTATACAAGTCCCCCTTAACAACCTCAACGGGTTCAAAGATTTCTGCCAAGGCATTGGTGTTTTCAATAACCAATTTACGTGCCAGTTCCTCTCCCAAGAAGGCAAATTCATCCAACATTTCATTAGTCGTTCTAAAATGAGCCTTTGGAAGTGGTGCTGGTTGGGCATGTTCCCCATGACCGATAGTCCGGTTAATCATAGCTCCCTGTCCCAAACTACGGACAATAATTTCACGGTAAATCTCTTCTTCTGGTTCGATATAGTGGACATTCCCCGTAGCCAGAACAGGTTTGCCAAGACGGTCACCAACCTCTATCAAACTCTTGATAATGGTCTGGAGCTCCTCCATATCCTTGACCTGCTCCTTAGCAATTAAGGGAGCATAGATAGCCGGTGGCATAACCTCAATAAAGTCATAATACTTAGCCACCTCAACCGCCGCATCCACACCTTGGGAAACGACCGCATCAAAAACTTCCCCCTCAGAGCAAGCTGATCCTAAAATCAAACCCTCCCGATGAGCATCTAAAACCGTTCTCGGAATCCGTGGCACCCCTTCAAAATACTTGGTATTAGACAAGGAAACCAGCTTAAAGATATTTTTTAGCCCTACTTGATTCTTGACATAAATGGTCGCATGCTTGATCCGAGCTTTTTTATAAGAATCTGGACTAATCAAATCAATATTAAGTCTAGCTAGATCGGTCACCCCATGTTTTTCTGCTACCTCTTTGATAAAGATAAAGAGCAGGCGACCAGTCGCTTCCGCATCGTAGTTGGCCATGTGGTGATGTTCCAAAGCCACACCAAAACGCTTAGTCAAAGGCCCCAAACCATGACGTTTATACTCAGGGTAGAGGTTTCTAGCAAACTCCAGCGTATCAATAACTGGCTGGCTAATCTTAGGCAGACCATGACGCTCATAGTTGGCATTCATAAAGCCAACGTCAAAGGTGGCATTGTGGGCAACTAGGACCGTATCCTTGCAGAATTCTTGGAATTCCTGCAAAACTTGTTCCAGTGGTTTGGCATTTTTGACATGGTCATCTGTAATTCCAGTCAACTCCGTGGTAAAGGCCGACAAGGGATGCCCGGGATTGATAAATTCATCAAATTCAGCAATGACATTCCCCTTGTACATCTTAGAAGCCGCAACCTGAATCAAGTCATTATAGATAGCTGATAGCCCCGTCGTTTCCACGTCAAAGACCACGTAGGTCGCTTCCGACAAGTCCATCTCCACCTCGTTATAGACGATAGGGACACGGTCCTCCACGATATTGGCTTCCATTCCATAAATCAGCTGGATTCCCGCTTTCTTAGCCGCCTTATAGCCGTGTGGGAAGGACTGAACGTTTCCATGGTCCGTGATGGCAACCGCCTTGTGTCCCCACTTAGCAGCTGTTGCAACGATTTCTTCGACCTCTGGCAGAGCATCCATGGTCGACATGTTAGTATGAGCGTGAAACTCAACCCGACGCTCACCTTCTGGCATCAAATCCTTGCGCTCATAGTGAACAACTTCCTGCACATCCTGCACGTTCATAGTCAAATCACGTGTGAAGTTATTCATCTCCACATTTCCACGCACTCGGAGCCAAGAATTCTTCTTGATGAGGTCAAATTTCTGAGCCTCTTCCTCATTTTTAACCCACTTTTGCATAGAAAAACTTGAAGTGTAGTCCGTCATTTTAAAGTTGATTAAAACACGCCCTGTTCTGGTCACTTTTTGCTCCACATCAAAAACAACCCCTTCAAAGACCAGACGATTTTCCTCAGTCGTCACTTCGATCATAGGAGTAATCTCCGCCTTATCCAGCTTGGGTTTAGCTGCAGCTTTTTTGGCTTGAAAATCAAAGGCTGGTTTCTCTTCCGCTGGAGGAGGTGCCATCTGTTCCAGTTGCTCCATAGCACGGAGCGCTTCCTCATTGGCAGCTTGAACAATCTGCTCATTTTCAGCATGAAAGGCCTCTTCCTGCTCTTGGGTCAGGATATCATTCTTCTCTACTTGACAATTAAAAGTTGGAAAACCAAACTTCTCAAGTTGTTTCGCTAAATTAGGAAGATGATTCTTCTTAAAATGTTCCTTATCAATCGCCTCAGTTCCTTCAATAAATAGCTGATTGCCCTCCGCACGAACTCGCAAATTTTGATAAAGAGACTTAAAACCTTGACTAGCACATGGCCCCTCAGAGAAAGCCTCCCTATAGTAGGACTGCAAGAGTTGATTTGAAAATTCTTGAGACAGAGCCTTGATTTCAAAAATTGCTTTATTACCTGTCTTAGAAAATTCTTCGCTCAAGCCTTTCTTCAATTCTAAAAAGATTTCAATCGGTAAAATATTAGAAAATACGAAATGAAACTCCCATACCTTACTAATTTTATGAAGCACAACTCGATCAATATCAGCCTGTGCTAAAGCAGGAGCCTGTCTCATTTCAGTAGGCATCCCCAGTTGATTCATCAAAATTTCAAAACTATTTGACATTCATTTTCCTCACATTATTCTCCTACTATTTTACCATACTTAGAGGTGTTTTCTAAAGACAAAAGGAAGCCACTTCAAGACAACAAAGAATTTCCTTATTTGTATTCTTACTACTCATTTAAGGAAATTAAAAAATCCTCATAACAGTACTCCCCCAAAAAAGTTAGATGAATAGTTTATCTAGTGAATTTAGCTCTATTTTACACATAAAGAAAATACCCCAAAAGTTAGTCGGAAAAAATCTAACTTTTGGGGTGCAATTGATTCTTTATAAAACCTGAAAAGAAATCAGTCTTTAACTTCTGCTTTCTATCTTATGCTTGATAACGTTTCACGCCATCTAGGTAGGTTGCTACCAATTCTAAATCTTTATCTAGTACGATAAAGTCCGCGTCATAGCCTTCACGGATTTGTCCACAAACATCATCAATGTGAACAGATTTTGCTGGGTTGAAGCTGGCCATCATAACTGCTTCGTGTGGAGAGGCAATGTTCCAGTCAACCACATTCTTCAAACCATCTTTGAGTTTGAGAATAGAACCTGCCAAGTTACCTGTCGATTTGAGGCGAGCAGTTCCATTGGCAACTACTACTGGGAATTCTCCCAACATGTAGTCACCGTCTTCCAATCCACCCGCTGTCATACAGTCTGTGATAAGGGCAATATTTTCAGTTCCTTTTTGTTTGATAAGAATTTCGCAGGCTTTTGGATCTACGTGATGGCCGTCACAGATCAACTCTGCATAGGTATGTGGCAATTGGTACATGGCTCCAACCATACCCAGTTCGCGGTGAGTCAAGCCACGCATGCCATTGTAGGCGTGTACCCAAACACTCGCTCCA
This sequence comes from Streptococcus sp. HMSC063B03, assembly GCF_001836965.1. GTDB lineage: Bacteria > Bacillota > Bacilli > Lactobacillales > Streptococcaceae > Streptococcus > Streptococcus pneumoniae_F. The sequence continues at coordinate 197,672 of NZ_KV831016.1, forward strand.
GCATCGACTGCTTTTTTAGCTTCATCAAAAGTCGCGTTTGAGTGCCCAAGAGCAACCGTCACACCTTCTCCAGTGATAGTCCGTACAAAGTCTTCTACACCTTCACGCTCTGGCGCAAGGGCAATTTTATTTAGCAAGCCATTTGCTGCTTTTTGCCAAGTACGGAACTCATCCATACGAGGATCTTTCATGTAAGCAGGGTTTTGAGCCCCCTTGTATTTCTCTGTGAAATAAGGCCCTTCGAAATAGATTCCACGAATCTTGGCTCCACTTGCTTCCTGGTAACGAGCACCAATATTTTCTGTTACCGCAAGCAATTGCTCATAAGATGATGTCAAAGTGGTTGGCAAGAAGCTCGTTACCCCCATGCTGAGGAGTCCTTCACTCATGGTATGAAGGGTTCCTTCGATATTATTATCCATAACATCCACACCGCCAAATCCATGAATGTGGGTATCTACAAGTCCTGGAGCAATGCTATAACCTGTATAGTCAATAATCTCCGCTCCCTCAGAAATCTGCTCGACATGTTTTCCAAACTTGCCATCCACAAGTTCCAAGTAACCACCACGACGAACTCCGTGTGGGTAGAAAAATTGATCCGCTTTAATATAGTTAGGCATAATGTTAACCTCCTTAAAAGATTGATTCCACAATTTATTATGTCAATTACATTATAAACCTTTCTTTTTTATTTGTAAATGGTATAGACCTATTTTCTAGAGATATTTTAAAAGAGCTGGATTTCTCCAACTCTTCTCTTTTAAATACAAGTTATTTTGATTTGACTGGCTTGTCTTGAGCTGTTTGCAAGGCTGTAGCAATCGTATCTGCATACAATTTTGCTCCTGCTTCAATTTTACTGTTGTCACTTCCAAAATGGACTTGGTCTGTTCCAGTCCAAATTTCTGGATGCTCTTTCGCAACTTGATTCCAATCTGCTATCGTGACGTAAGGAGTCTTCTCTGCCAATTCTCTCATATAGGCAGCCGCCTTCTCAACGATTGCATAGGTCTCTTTTGTCTTATCTCCTTCATAAGGAGTCACCAAAACCATATGGTGCCCCTTAGGAAGATTTTTCACGATACTATCCCAATCTTCCTTGTAATTTTCAGGATTATTTACCCCAGTTGCAATAACCACCATCTTTGGTAGAAATTTATTCTGGCTATTGTTGAGCATGATTTCATTGGCAGTCTTAGTTGTTCTGCTAACTTGTGCATTAATCTGTGCTCCAGGAAGGGCTGTCTGCAAAGCTGTATTAGCTCTTAGCGCTACCGAATCACCAATTAACATAGTGCCATCAGCAATTCCTAAACTATCAGCTTCTGCTCGTTCTGTCATCACCTTTGTCTGGCTAATATTTGTTGCAGCTTGCTTCAAGCCATTTACAGTTAAGTCTGTCTCAAAAGCTCCCACTTGTGGTGCCAACAGAGTTACTAAGAAGACAATGAAGACCAAAATTCCAGTACTTGCTGCAAGGATTATATGAATATGAGGCAGGGGACGAAGAGTTTGTAGAATAGATGTGTCCTTTCCTGCAATCCAAGGTTCCAGTACATAAAATGATAGGCTGGCAAATCCATAAGAAAAAATCAAAGTTAATAACACAGCAAGAAGATTTGATGTCAACTGTGAGAAAATAATGTAGAAAGGCCAATGGAAAAGATAAACCGCATAGCTAGTATCCGCTAAAAAGCTGATCATCTTTGGCTCCTGCACGTTAGGAGTCTTTTCATGTAAGACACGCGCCGCCAGAATCATAGCAATGGTTGCAAGGCTGGCAAGCAAGAAACCCATAAGATAGGCAAAGAGATAGGTAAATTTGACAAAGAAAGTCAAAATGAGTAGGAAGCCAAAACCTCCTCCAAAAACTAAAAGGGTCTTTCGTAAATCCCATATTTTATCCAACTGCTTAACTAGGGAAGTCGTCTGACGAACGCCTACAATCGTTGCTAAGATACTTCCCAAAAAGAATGGATAGACATGAGTTAAACTAGAGAAGTAAACAGAAGAATAAGAGGTTACTAGAAAACTACCGATAAACATGGAGAAGAAGCTGATCAAGAAGGCAGCAGCAGATAAGAGAAAGACCATTCCTCTCAACTGACCATTTGATCTGGACTGTTTAGATAAGAACCAAACTGCCAATCCCCAGAGGATATAGTAGTGAACCTCAACAGCCAAGCTCCAATTATGAACAAACAAATGTGGAATGAACTGAGATTCATAACTCCCACCTGTTAGGAGCTCATAGAAGTTGGTCATGAAGCCTAAAACACCCGCAATCTGACCCCCAATTCCAGCCACATAATCTTGGCGAACTAGAAAAGTAAAGGGCATGGTTACCAAGACCATCAAAACCACAGGTGGCACAATCCGATAAAAGCGTCTCCTAAAAAATCCTATCAAGTCAATCTCATGATTTTTAGAAAATTCTTCGATGAGTAGAGCCGTAATCAGGAAGCCTGAAAACGTGAAAAAGACATCTACCCCGAAAAATCCTCCAGGAAAGATCGTCTGAAAGAAATGATACAAGAGTACCAGTAGTAAACCTGTAATCCTAATCAAGGAAAACCATTTAATGCGCATACGAGTTTATTCTCCCTTTCATTATACACTTTATTCTATCAAAAAAAGAAGAAAAATCCCAAGAGAAAACTTAGGATTTTTAGCTTATATCAATTCCAGTTTAAAAATTACGGCCTGACTTATTATAGCCATATTTTTCAACAAAATACTCACGGAATTCCAAGAGATTGTCATCCATGATGGCTTGTCGCACTTGCTTCATCAGGTTAAGCAAGAAGTAAAGATTGTGGTAGCTAGTCAAGCGGATACCGAAGGTTTCATCAGCCTTGAGCAGGTGACGAAGATAAGCGCGTGTATAGTTCTTACATGTGTAGCAATCACACTCAGGATCCAACGGCGTAAAGTCCTCAGCAAACTGGGCATTTTTGACAACTAAACGCCCCTGACTAGTCATACAAGTCCCATTACGAGCGATACGAGTCGGCAAGACACAGTCAAACATATCCACCCCACGAATCACCCCATCAATCAAGCTATCTGGCGCTCCCACACCCATCAAATAGCGAGGTTTGTTTTCAGGCAACAATTGGGTTGTAAAGTCCAAGACCGCATTCATCTCTTCGTGGGTTTCTCCCACTGCTAAGCCACCGATAGAGTAGCCTGGGAAATCCATGCTGACAAGGTCATGAGCCGATTGGCGACGCAGGTCTTCAAATCCAGCCCCCTGCACAATTCCAAATAACCCTTGGTCATGTGGACGACGGTGAGCCTTCAAACCACGCTCAGCCCAACGGCTTGTACGCTCGATTGATTTCTTAACGTAGTCATAAGGTTGATAAAACTGGGGACATTCATCAAAGGACATCATGATGTCTGATCCCAAATTATTCTGAATAGAAATGGCTTTTTCTGGGGATAGGAACATCTTAGAACCATTGAGATGGTTTTTAAAGGTTACCCCTTCTTCTGTGATATTTCGGCTATCTGCTAGAGAATAAACCTGGAAACCACCACTATCTGTCAAGATAGGCTGGTCCCAATTCATGAACTTGTGGAGACCACCTGCGCGTGCGATGAGTTCATCTCCAGGGCGAAGCCAGAGATGATAAGTGTTTGATAGGATAATTCCCGACCCCATCTCCTTCAATTCTTCAGGCGACTGAGTTTTGACAGTGGCTTGTGTTCCAACTGGCATAAACATAGGTGTTGGGAAGGTACCATGGGGTGTGATGATTTCTCCCAGACGAGCTCCTGTGTGTTTTTCTTTCTTAATCAAACGATATTTGATTGGTGAATCTGACATTTTCTACCTCCGAAGCTGGGAAAAACAGTCCCAGTTCATACTTTGTGCCCAAGGGCATACTGTATGATTTTATCAAAAAAAGTAGGAACTGTCACGAACTATGGTATAATGAGAGAATGAAATACCCAAAAATTGATTTAAAAACCGTTCGTCTGCAAGCCAGACAATTTCAGGCTGAAAATCCCCGCCTCTTTCTCGTCTATCTCTTACCTAGCATGCTGATCATTTTGTCTGGCTTCCTCAATCCCTTAGAGCGCATCAACGAGAGTGTTTTAGAGCAACCCTTTTTAAGCGTGTTTGGTCATGTATTCCAAGCCTATCTTTTTCCACTATTAGTCTCCTTTATCGGAACAATACTTCTAACCAGTTCAATTTATACAACGCTGAAACTCATCAAGAATCCCGATACAGAACTATCCGTCAAAAATAGTCTCACTCTCTTTAACGAAAAGCACTTTTCACAAACCTTTTTGACTCTCCTTCTCAAACGCTTCTATCTCTTCTTATGGAGTATTCCTAGTTTGCTTGGGATTTACTTCCTTTTTTACAGTAGCTTTCTTGCAAAGAAATTCGTTGCCCTTCATCCTGAGTTTCCCAATCTGGATCTTACGTCAATTGAAACTGAAGGCTTCCTAATAACCTTTGGTCTCTACTTTCTAGCAAGTATCCTCTTGATGATTGTCGGAAATAGTCTCTATATCCCACAATATTATGCCTATTCGCAGGTAGAATTTCTCCTCTGTGATACTCTAGATTTAGGACAAGCCAAACCAGGGCAAATACTTAAAACCAGCCGTTTCTTAATGAAAGGTTACAAATTTCAGCGCTTTGTCCTAGACTTACAACTCCTTCCTTGGTATTTCCTCAATTGGATTACCTTTGGGATTGCTAGTTTCTCACTCCTACCCTACATTCAAATCAATAAAATAATTTTTTACCGAGCAGTACTGGCTCGAAAACGTCCAAAAGCTTGAAGGTGGCCCCTCAAGCTTTTTTCTATCAATGAGTTTCTCCACCTACCAACTTGAGGTCCTCATCTCCATGTTCGATAATGGCTCCGATTGCCGCTTCTATCCCTCGCCTAATATCAACTAAACTCATAGCTGGAGTGGTCGGTCGATTCACCACCTGTTCCATCATATAAGGAATGTGCATAAAACCTGCCTTAACATGTGGAAATTTCTTTTCTGCCAAATAGAGGGCCTGATACATCAAATGATTGCAGACAAAAGTCCCTGCCGTATTGGAAACAGAGGCCGGCAAGCCCTCTTTTTTTATAGCTTGAACCATCGCTTTAATCGGCAAACTACTAAAGTAAGCCGAAGCACCATCCACTCGAATGGGAAGGTCAATCGGCTGATTACCTTCGTTATCCGGGATGCGTGCATCGTCTTGATTAATGGCTACTCGCTCAGGTGTCAAACTAGTTCTTCCACCTGCTTGGCCGATACAAAGGACAAAGTCAGGTTGATAACGGCTCATCTCTTCTTCCAATACATGGGACGATTTGTGAAAGACTGTCGGCACTTCTAGCCAACGGACCTCAGCACCATGGATTTCAGCTGGTAAACCTTTAATGGCCTCCAAGGCTGGATTGACCTTTTCCCCTCCAAAGGGCTCAAAACCTGTCACTAATACTTTCATTTCTAACTCCTTACAACCAATTCCATGAAACTCTTTTTCCGACAATAAAACAAGTATAACATATTTCCCTTATTCTGGAGTGAAAAGGACTAGCGAGACTAGGATAGACCTTTGAACTTATTTAAAGAGTAAAATACTGATCAAGGTCAAAATAGCTGGTCCGCCTTGCTTTAAAATAATTTTTTTATCTGCTGTGAGAGAGCCATAAGCCGCAGCACCAATCACAAACAAGACAAAAATAGTCACAATTTCTAAATTCTGTGAGAAAAAAATCCCATACAAGAGAAAGACTCCTAGCAGAGCATTATAAATCCCTTGATTTTTAAACAATGAACTTACAGACGGACAAGCCAGTTCTTCCTTGTCCATATTAAAGACACGACTAGTCGCATCTGATTGCGTTGCAATACTTTCCAAATAAAAAATGTAAAAATGTTCCAAAGCAACAATCGTTGCTAAAATGATTGTAATAATTGACATCTATTTCTCCTTAAATTTCTATATTTTCAATCCCCAAAACCAATTTATTTAATAAACGGCTGAGTTCTGTTCTCTCAGACTCTGTTAAGATACTTTCCATCGCTTCCTTAACCCTGACATGATTCAGAGGTGGATTCACCACTAACTGCTCCTTGGCATACTTCGTAGCCTCTACCAACACTTCCCGCTGATTTTCAGGATTACGATGACGCTCCACCAAACCTTCCTTTTCCAAAATCTTGAAATGTCGTGTCAAAGCAGCCTGATCAATCTTCAAACGCTCCTGAACCGCCATTTGATTACAGGGAGAATTCTCCAATAAAAACAGTAAAATCTGATACCGTGTCAAACTAATCCCAAGTCTTTTTTCAAACAATTGCGTACTCGCTTGCTCAGACAAGCGGAGTTGATAAAGCAGATCTTGAATCTCTATCATTTCTTTTCTCTTTTCGATTGATTCATCAATAATTGACTAATCAAGTATAATATAAATTAAAATAGATTGCAAGAATGTTGCTTGAATTATTACAAGATGCTAACTTTCCATTTTCCATTCATATTGATACTCAATGAAAATCAAAGAGCAAACTAGAAGGCTATCCACAACCTCAAAACAATGTTTTGAGGTTGCAGATAGAACTGACGAAGTCAGTAACCACACCTACGGCAAGGCGAAACTGACGTGGTTTGAAGAGATTTTCGAAGAGTATGACAAAGAAAAAACGAACGAGACTCGCTTCCTATCATGAAAGCTAGATCTCATTCGTCAAAATGATATTACAAAGTCTGGTTTATCCATTCATTGAAACATGAACGTGATCATAGTGATTTTCTGTCACGCTACCACGGTCTGGCATTGGGTTCCAAGTATTAGCTGGCCCATATTTGCTATCGAATGGAGCATAGAAACGTTGTTTCCAAATAATGTAACTAATTCCACGGCTGGCCATGTTTTGAATAGCGTATTCCGCAATCTTATCCCCTAGTTCTGAGCTTTCTGGTACCATAAAGTCGATAGCCAAACCTTTTCCGTGATCTCCACTATCTCCTGGACGGTAACCACTAAAGGATGTGATGCCAAACAAGTTGGCAATCTCTTCTTTAAAGGCAGCTGTTTGTGGTTGAAGACCTGCATTTTCAGATTTCGCTACCGCAAGTCCAGCATAATCTGGAGCTGCTGGAGCTGCGTAAGTTGCTGAAGTTGTTTTCGTCTCTTCTGGTTGATAAGTAGAAACTGCTGTTGTAGCTTCATTTGATGAGGCTTCTTTTACTTCTTCTGAACTTGTTGTAGTTGTTTCGGTTGCTTTTTCTTCTACTGGCGTTGTAGTTGCTTCCACTACTGATTCAGCTTGAGGGCTTGCTTGTATTTCATGCTTATCAGCTGGAGTCGTTGCCTGAGGAGCTGCCTCTGCAACTGCACTACTTGTTTCGGCTGTTTGCTCCTCTGAGACAGAAGTCTCTGTAGATGGTGCCACTTCTTCTGCAGTAGCAACTGTCTCTGCAACTTCTGAATTTGTTGCTACTTCTTTTGTACTTGTATTTTCTACCTCTTTTGGCGCTTCTGCAATCGGTTGAGAAAGGTCTGCAACCTGAACAGTTTGATCATCAACCGTCACTTGATTGGTTGTCAAATCTGCTGTCGCAGTTGTCACTTCTTCACTAGAAGCCGCTTGAGGTGTTTGGATTTCAACTTCCGTTATTTCTTCTGCTTCATTGACAGTCGTTGTCAAAACAGTTTCTGGGAAAATCAAGTCCATATTCGTGATTTTATTCAAATTCGCAAGAACTGTGACATCTACACCCAAGGCTTCTGCAATGGTGCTCAAGGTATCACCATACTGAACGGTATAACTTGTTTTGTTATCCGTTTTAGTCAAATCGTTTTGGATTTGCTCAACACTACGTGCAGTCCAAAGAACTTCTTCTGCTTGAGTTGCCAATACTGGGGCAAATGACAGAGCTACTGTTGAGGCTAATAATATTCTTTTCTTCATTCTTTCAAATTCCTTTCAAATGAGTACCTGTCTATCATAACATAAAAAACGCTGAAAAAAAGCCCTCTCGGGCCTATTTAACAGAACTGTCTATTCTTTGTAACAAACTCGGTTACTTGAAATAGTTTGTTAGGTCTCTGTCACAAAACTGACACAATCTTTTTATCGCTCAGCCTTAAAAAAACGGGAAATATCTGCTAATGCTTGAATCCTGTGATTGCCTTCATAAGTCGACTCTAAAAAGTTGATGCTTTGAATTCCACTATTCTGGGCAAATTCCACATCCAGAGTTCGATCCCCTATATAATAAGTATTATCATGATTCAACTGATACTTGTCTATCAGATAGTTAGCCGCTTCTGAACTAGGCTTACGCGCAAAGCCATTCTGACTGGTTAAAATCTCTGTGAAATAAGACTCCAACCCCAAGTCTCTGAGAATGGTAAAAGCGTTGTCCCCTTTATGAGTATAGACAAACTGCTGAATTCCTGCTTGGTCTGCCCAAGCTAGCATCTCACGCGCACCTGGCATCAAAACTACCTGAGCATTCTTCTCAGCCAGACTCTGGGCACGCACCTGATTTAGCACTTCCACATCTAGCTTTCGCTCTTCTGCCACCTGCACAAGCAAATCCTGCACAGAATACTTGAGAATAAACTCCCTCACCTTCCCTTTATCATAAGGAATAGCAAACTGAGCAAAAGTCTCCTCAATTCCTGATAAAATCGCTTCATAAGAGTCCAATAAAGTCCCGTCTAAATCCCAAATAAAAGCTGTTTTTTGCATTTCCTATCCTTTCAAGCTCATATAACGCTGGTAGCGGTAGCGTAGAAATAACCAACGAAAACCATTATCCAAAAGGGTTCCGGCCCAAATACCAGGCAAGCCCCAACCAAGAACAATCCCCATCAGATAGGCTGTCCCAATGCGGATACACCACATCCCTATACTTGTCGCATAAAAGGGAAGCCGAGCATTGCCCAAACCCTGCCAGACTGCTGTATAGATGACTGTTCCTATCGTCATAGGAGTACCAAGTAGTGAAAAAAGTGTCACTAAAACACTAGCCTCCACCGCTAGAGGATCAGTCGTATAGAGATGAGTGAGTGGTATACCCAAAGCATAGATACTAAAGGTCATGGGTAACATGAGAAACAGAGAAAGCCAAAAAGTTTGCTTGCTCAAACTAGCTACTCTTTCCCAATTATCCTCTCCAACTGCTCGGGCCACTAGCATGACCGTTGCCGTAGCTACGCCAAAGGCAGGCATGTAGTTAAACTGGGTCAAGACTTCTCCAACTGCATTCCCAGCAACTGCCTCCGTTCCAAAAGAAACGACCAAGACAATGATCACGACATCACCAGCCCGCATCATAAGCCGCTCTCCAGCTGCTGGTATTGCCAAAGTCAGTAAGTCTTTATCCAGTCCAAAAGTTGGCTTCGCATAAGGAAGTTTTAATTGTAACCATAAAATCACAAGACCTACCAAACGAGACAGAATTGTCCCCCAAGCAACACCAGCTATCCCCATATCCAGGATAAAAATAGCTAGACTTGAAAAAAGAATATTCAAGGCATTGGATAAAAAACTAACATAGAGAGGCAAACGTGGATTATGCGTTGCACGAATCAAGGCACCCAGACTAGTCATTAAACCTAAGAGAACAATCGATCCGCCTACCAAAGATAGGTAGAGCCCACCACTCTCAGCTACATCTCTCTCCGTCCCCAGAAGCCCTATCATCTCTTGCCCAGCTAAGACGGACAAAGCTCCTAAAAGGAAACTTAATAGTAAGGTAATCTTCAAGGCCTCGGTCACATGATAGGCTAGCATAGATTGATCCTTCTGCCCCAAACTTTTTGAAATAACACTGGAAATAGTAGCTCCCAGAGCGATGAAAATCGCTTGGTAAATCGTGATAATATTGCCAGCTACTGATACACCCGAAATAGCTATCAAGCCCAAGTGGGCTACCAAGTAACTATCCACCATCCCCATGAGCATCTGCAAAAAGTTTTCGCCCATAGCTGGTAAGGCAATATTAAGAATGTCTTTATTTTTCTTAAACAATCCTTCCTCCTGATGAAAAGAAACTCAGTTGGTTTCCCAACCGAGTTTACTCCCTCTGTCTTAAAGTCCTAAATAAGACTCAACCGCTGCTTGCATATCAGCAGCTGCCACTGTTGTCTTGTGACGAACAGGAGCTGTTTCAAGCCCATCAACTGCAGGTGGCACAGCCACTCCTGAAATGTCATGTAATTGAGCCAAGGCTTCAAAGTCAGTCAAGCCAACTTTCCCTGTTACAGCTTCTACTGCAACCACTGGGAACTTGTATGGACTCGCTGTTGAAGCAATCACTGTCTTAGTCACATCGCCAGTAGCCACTTGGTATTTCTTATAAACTGCCGAGGCAACCGCCGTATGTGGATCCTCGATATAAGAATCTGACTCATAAACACGCTTGATTTCTGCCGCTGTTTCTTCCTCAGTCGCATATTCTGCTGCAAAGAGGTCAAGAATCTCTGTATCAAAATTAGTCAACTCATATTGACCTTGGCTATTCAAAGCATTCATGAGTTCAGCTGTCTTAACCGCATCATTACTCAAAAGATGGAAAATCAAGCGCTCCAAGTTTGAAGACACTAGGATATCCATAGATGGGCTAGTTGTTACCTTAAACTCACGTTTCTTGTCATAAACACGTGTCTTGAAGAAGTCTGTCAAAACATTGTTGTCATTTGAAGCACAGATTAATTTGCCAACTGGTAGACCAATTTTCTTAGCATAAAAGGCAGCCAAGATATTTCCAAAGTTTCCTGTCGGTACCGTGAAGTTAACCTTTTCACCAGCTACAATCTCACCAGTTTTAACAAGCTGAGCGTAGGCATAAACATAGTAGACAATTTGTGGCACCAAACGGCCAATATTCATAGAGTTAGCCGATGAAAATTGCAACTTATTGGCTGCCAACTTCTCACGAAGAGCCACATCGTTAAACATATGCTTCACATTAGTTTGGGCATCATCAAAGTTACCATCAATAGCAATAACATGAGTATTGTCACCAGTCTGAGTGGTCATTTGCAACTCTTGTACCTTGCTGACACCATCCTTTGGATAAAAGACGATAATCTCAGTACCAGGAACATTCGCAAAGCCTGCCATAGCAGCTTTCCCAGTATCACCAGATGTCGCTGTTAAGATGACAATCTTGTTCTCCAAACCATGCTTCTTAGCAGCTGTTGTCATAAAGTATGGCAAGATAGACAAGGCCATATCCTTAAAAGCAATTGTTGAACCATGGAAAAGTTCCAAGTTATATTGCCCGTCTAATTTCACTAATGGTGCGATAGCTGGAGTATCAAATTTGCTATCGTAAGCATTGTTGATACAGTAGTCCAACTCCTCAGCTGTAAAGTCATCTAAAAATGCTGACAAAACTAACTTAGCAACTTCCTGGTAAGAAGCATCTTTCAATTTGTCAAAGTCCAAATCTATCTTTGGATAAGTAAGCGGTGTAAACAAACCGCCGTCCGTCGCCAAACCTTGCAAAATAGCTTGGCTAGCAGTTACTGTATTGTTGGCATCACGCGTTGATTGATAAACTAATGTCATTACTCTCTATCCTTTATCTATAGTCTCTTCCATTATATCATGATTTTTCAGAAAATTCTCCCTTTATAAGAGAAATTATAGGCCCAATTCTTCTTTCAAAGGCTGTAAATAGATCGTTTCTTGCTTATTTCTCATCTCCAGTCCTTCCTCAGCTAGCAGGAGTAAGTCTTTGGAAAATTCAATAATCCCAGCTTCTTCCTCATCTGTAAGCTTTTTCTTAGAAAATTGCCGTCTTAAAAACTTATAATTTCGCCCAAATTCTTTAAAGAAAGGTGCTGTTTCTAAATAAGCTTCTAACTTATCTAAATTAACTAACAGTCCCAAGTGAAAAGCTGCTGAAGCGAAGGTTCTATCTAGAGGTTGAGTACACACACTACGAAACTCAACTGTTCCGCGAGTCGTTAAGTCTTGGTACTGATAACTACGATGGGTTTCAAAATCCTTCTCTTGAGGATAAATAATAATCTCATCCCCATTAAGCGCATATGCTTGGATTTCAGGTATAGCCAAATAGTCCCTAGCCTGAATCGGATAAAAATAATAGGTTTGTCCATCACGTTCCGCAGTAAAAATTGCAGAATGATCTAGATAATCAAAAAAATCATCCTCATCTTTAAAGAGACTAGCATTGACACCAACATTCTCTGGATAGATACCATGCATAGATTCTTCCCAGAAAATATCTCTTGAGATTTTTGTATCCCAATCTGCACCTGTAAACTCAGAGTTTGCAAATAAATAAGCCTTCACTGCTTCAATTTGGGTAAAAGCATTAATTACCCGTAAATAGTTAGACTTTGAAACATCTAACTGAACCTGACTCCCACAGATAAAAGCACCATATTCAGGGAATTGATGTAAGTCTGACTCAGTCACATTCCTACTCAAACTCAAATAGTCTATCAACATGCGATACCGCGGGAAAGCCACTGGAAAATTCTCATTTTTATCCCAGTTAGGATGAATGCCACAGCCACCGATAGCATGATTTGATTCAGCTAACTTCTTCTGGATTGCTCCCATATAAATACTAAAACGTTCTTCAACTTCTTGTATCGTTTCAGACTTACCAAATGCAAACTCAATCGTAGTATAGGAAACTTCAAATAAAATAGCATCCTGACTTACTGGCTCCACTAACTGAATAGGAGTCCCAAAATCATCTACCTTTTCGACAGTAAAATTCATAGCAGAAACTAAATATCGGAATAAGCATTTGATAACTTCAACATCTGTAGCATTCCCTTCCAAGTTTACAATAGGATATTCCAGCTCAATCCCGAGAAACAATTCAGGATTTTCTTTAATATTTTTCAAATACCGATGTTTTAATAAATCGATAGAACGAGACATACTTCCCTACACTTTCATAATCTAAATAAAATTTGAATAACTACTATTATAGCAAAAATAATATAAAAAAGGAACGAAGATTTACAACGTTCCTTAACTCTATACTATACCGGCGGCCAACAAATTAGCGTTAAAATAAGTTAAAATAAATAAGTTGAAAGCGATTAAATCAAGATATTATCACACGCTAATTAGTATTGAAATTAAGGAAATTGACCAGTGGTTGACCAAATAAATTTTTAGTTTTTACTGTAATTTCAAAGTTTAAAAATTTAATAATCACAATTTTTTATACAGAGTTCGATACCGTGTTCGGCGCAATTGGTATAGTCCAATATTCATTCACAAAACTAGTTTAAATAGCGCAGTCTTTTCAACTAGTTTTGTGAATCCAAAAAATCTTCCTATTTTTATAATAAGAAGATTTTTTAATTATTCTATAATTGTATAATCTCCGCTATCTAATAAGTCTATTACTTTTTGAACAAATTGTGTTGAGAGTAAATCTACTATATCAGCTCCATGAGTTTGAAAGTTCTCATCTATTTCTTTTATTTCTAATTGAGTATTTTTTTCCACCCTTTCTTCTGTAATTGGGGTATGAAAACTATATTCACCAATTTCATAATACAAGAAATAAAGATATTTTTTCTCACCTAAGCTATAATCAAAAAATTCAACTTCTTTATTTCTATCGTAGTCATAGTAACTATTTTCCCAAATAATATCATTTATTTTTTCATTATATAATTTTGCATAATTTTTTTGATAACTATAGACTCGTTGGCTTTTCTCACCTACATACTGTTTATGAATTAATTTTGGGCTGAAGTTTAATAATAAATCTTCTTTCATACTATAGTATTTTTCTTTCTGTTCTTTTGCATTTTCAATATTATTTTCTTTGTATTTGTAGAATCCAGCTTGCTTATAATCTTCCATCTTATCTCGATAGTTTTTTGCTCTTTTATTAACAGAATATATACACTCCGCAATAATTTTATTTGTTATTTCTTTCTTCTTAATTAAATCACTATATTTTTTAGGAGTTCTCATTTTTCAACCCTCACATTATTTCTTTCTTCTAATATATTTTAACAAAAATCTTCCTATATAAATAAGAAGATTTTTTATTATTCTAATTTTTTCTACGTACTGTTACAAGTCCAAATGTTCCAAGAATTGCACCGATTACCAACATCGCAACACTTGAATTTTCTCCTGTATTTGGTAAAATTTTGGCTTTTTCTACTCGTGAGTAACTCATTTTTTCGTTTTCTACTGGTTTAACAGCAAGCGCTGAATATGTTTCACGTTTTTCTTTTACAACAACTTTTCCTTGTTCATCTAAAGTAACTTCTTCACCAGTTTCAAGAGCTTTTTGTAATTCAGTAATGTTTACTTCAGGAAGTGCTTCAGCAGTTGGAGCTACTTTAGGGACAGCAACCACTGTACCATCAGGAAGTGTTGCAACAACATTTTCTTGAGCTTTCTCTGCAAGGTCAACGAGTTTATCATATTCTGTTTGCAAGTCAACCAACTTAGCGTGTTCTGTACGGTATGCAGACAACAAGTTTTCAAGAGTAGACTGTGCAGTAGTGAGTTCAGCTTTTGCTTGAGCTAATTTAGCTTCAGCTTTAGCTTGTTCATCTTTTGCTGTAGCGAGTTTAGCAGGTGCGTCCAAATATGCTTGTAATTGTTCAGCCAATTGTTTGGCTTCTTTTACAAGGTCATCTTTTTCAGCAAGAAGTTTGTCACTTTGTTCTTTCAAACTGTTGACTTTAGCTTCTTGAGCACGTAGTTTAGCTGAAGCTTCTGCAAGAGATTGTGACGCAGATTTTTGAACAGCTTTAGCTTCTTTAAGAGCGTCTTGAGCTTTTTCAAGAGCAATTTTCTTGTCAGCTAGACTTGCTGAGAAGTTAGCAACTGCTTCGCTTGCTGTTGCTTCACGTTTCTTAGCATTTTCAAGAGCAATGTTTGCTAAACGTAGGTTGTTTTCAGCAACTTGGGCTTGAAGTGGCGTAGCCATTGCGTCAGCAAGAACTTTCTCAGCTTCAGTCTTCAAGCTGAGTGCGCTTGCGTAATCATTTGAAGCTGTTGTTAAAGCTTTCTTAGCATTTTCTGATGCAGTAGTAGCTTGAGCAAGGTTTGATTCAGCTGTTTTGACAGCTTTTTCAAGAGATGTTGTGTCGTTTGTTTCATCTTTGATAACGTTTCCGCCAGCTAAGTCAAGAGTTGAGATGATATGTAAACGTCCGTCTACGTTAGCTGTTGCGATTCCGACAGTGTTATTAACAAAGTTGTTACGTGAGTGTCCCCATTTAGATGGTGCATCAGCAAATGTTTGTCCCATGATTGCGTCATATACTCTTTGTTTGAGTTCGTACATGGTCATAGATTTTGTTTCATTACTAAGTGAAATGTTTTCACCATGGTAAGCACCATTGATGTGACCAGCTTTGTCTGCTGAGATTCCACGAGCTACATATTTCTTAGCTTGTTCACGAGCAATACGAAGGTCAGAGTCTGTAACAGTAACTTCGTTCAATCCAAATTGTTTATGAATTGCAGTCAACACTTTTGTAGCGTATAAGCTGACTTCTTTTTGTTGTTCTTCAGTCAAGTTATCGAGTTCAACAATTTTGTTTTTATCAGCTTCACTGATTTTTGTTGAAGAGTTCTTAATAACAGTAGCACCAGAGTCAGTCATGAAGTCTGAGTCGCCTTCGGCTTTATCTTTCTTGAATTGAGTCAAGTCTGCAATTGTGACTGTATCAACACCAGTATTTGCCAATTTGTCTTGAGCAGATTTCAATTCAGCTTGAGCTGATTGCAATTTGTTTTCAACATTAGTAGCATGTTCTGTATCTGAAGCTAATTTATCTTTAGCCAATTTGACAGCGTCATTTTTAGTATGTACGTCTATTTCAGCTGATTTGATAGCTTGGGCGCGGTTCGCATCTGCTTTAGATGCGTTTTTTGTTGCAGTTTTTGCGTCTTCAACTGATTTAGTTGCTTCTTTGACGTCATTTTGAGCTTGTGTCAAATCTTTTTGAGCAGAAGCAAGTCTAGTACCGTCAAGGGCTGATTGTGCGTTTGTAACGGCTTGTTCAGCAGTTTGGACATCTTTAGTAGCTTGGTCAAGGTTTGCTTGAGCATTTGCTACTTCTGATTGTTCTTCTGCAAGAGCTTTACTTTCAGCTTTGATTTGTTCATTTGTAGCTTCAGTTTCTTTTTGGTTAGAAGTTTGAGCTTCAACATTCTTAGCTTGAGCGTCTTTGACTTGAGCAACTTTCTCAGGTGTTGCTTGAGATGCAGTCGCTTCAGCGTCTTTGACAGCTTGAGTAGTTGTAGCAACTTCTTGTTCAGTTGAAGCAACGGTAGCTTTTTTAGTTTCAACATCAGTTTTAGCTGTATCAACTTTAGTTTCAGCGTCCTTGACAACAGCTTTTTGAGCGTCAAGAGCAGGTTTCACGCTAGATGGCGCAGGAACTTCACTCTTCTCAAGTGGTTTCACTTGTGACTTAGTAACAAGAGCAGGTTCATTGACAGCAGTGTTAGAAACAACTGGAGTCGCTTGAGCTTCTTGAGCAAATGCAGTTCCACCAACAGATGCAAGCGCAATCGCTGTTGAGGTTGTGAGGGTTTTAATAGTTTTTTTTGACATAAAATCTCCAAAAATTCCCATTAACAACTATAAATAGTTGTTTTTTTATTTATTATAGCACATTCAACCAACCTTGTAAAGTCACAAGCAATCTTTTAAGAACTAAAATATGTAAAAAAAATACTGTAGTATTTAGTTTAAGAGGTATTGCATGAAACAATCATTAAGAAAGTATGTAGGAAAACGAATTCGCCTTTTAAGGTTGAAAAAAGGGCTTACACAAGAACAAATTGAAGAACGAGCTGACCTTGGAACAAATTATGTATATAAACTTGAACACTTAGAAACAAACATAACAATTAATACACTTGAAAAAGTTATGAATGCTCTTGAATGCGATATCTCATCTTTTTTTGATATTACAAAAAAAGATGAGAATCCTGAAATTGTTGAATTAATTACGAATATAAAAAATTTACCTGATAGTAAACAAAAAGAAATACTCTCCGCATTCCATATGATTCTGAATCAAATTAAATAATATTTTAATTATTATCAAAATGCTATAATTGATAACATAGCAACTCTATTAAATAACATAAACAACCGCTAAAAATTATAGCGGTTGTTTTTTATTCATTTATTTTCTTTCCTTATAATACGCAGATTTATTGTGAGATGAATAACGCTCCTTCGCTCTGTAATATTCAAAACTAGATTCTCTATCATCATTAACATCAACGATTGTTAAAATATCACTATCATTTTGCCATTGTTCGATATCAATAGGAGTAAAAAATTTTTCAAATAAAGCTGTTATCATAACATCTCGAATCTCTTCTTTTGAGATAGACCCAGCCCATGACCTAAAAACAGCTCTTTCATGCATATCCTTTAGCTCATCTTCTGTTGGCTCTTCAAAATAATTTTCACTGTCTATGTTGCTTTTATAATCTTTGAACTTATCAAAATCAAATCCGCTCTTCTTAACTAAATATGGTTCACACCGTTTCTCTAATCTATCAAGAATCTCATAAGTGAATACTTTAGTTCTGCTTCTTTCAAAAGTTTTATATTTAGCCTTATCCCACTCGTTCATAGCTTCCAGTTCTCTTTGAAATTTCGTACGTAAATTTTTTTTAAGATTTTCTGTTTCCTCAATTTGATACTTTTGTATCATGTCATCCATAAAATCAGATAATCGTTTTATTTTTATTTTAAGCATTTTCTTGTCCTCCATAAAATAAAATGTGTATCGTATGCTTTAATTGTACATCGTAAATACTAGTTTGTCAAATTTAAAATTCACATTTTATAGATTTTAGAAAAAATTATTGTTAGAATAGACTCATGAAGTTAATGCTCGTGTAGCAAAACTTTAAAAAATTTTTTCATTGGAGGTCAATCATGACATTTTTTAAAAAAACGAACGGCTACAGCGCTAGCCTAGCAGAAGAAGCTCTTTCAGATGAAGTTATTAAGTTGGTAGGTAAACAACTTGAGACTCAATATGAATTCGAAAAAACTGGTGAAATCGTTAAGGGTAAAGAAAAAATGAAACGTACTGATAAAATTTTAGGTTATCAAGTTTACGTTGCAACTGACAATCACAATCCTTTTAAAGTCAAATTTTTACCAGAAAATAAGCCAAATTTATCAAAATTCGAAATCGGCGATATAGTTGAGTTTGAAGATTTAGAAGCGTTTGAGAATCAATATGGACAGCTTTATTTCAGAGCTAAAGGTATTAGGAAAGGAAAGTAACATATGGCTTTTTCAATGAATAAAGGCCAAACTCAAGCTACATCAGCAACTTCTGCTGGTGTGGCTGAATTTGGTAAAAATAAATTCGAATTAGAACAATTCATTCTAAGAAATTTGAATAATGCTCTAGATATTAATAATGAATCATCTTATTTGGGTTCGTTCAATATTAAGGTCGCAAGTAATGACACGGGATTCTTTTACATTGCAAATCTCCCAGTCTCGTATTCACTCGATTCGCAACTTTATTTTAAAATTTCAGCTATTTGCGCCGGCATACTCTATCCATTCAAGACTCTCTTACCACAGAATAATGCATTTTTTGTTCCTTATGATACTAGCAATCCAAATTTAGCTCGAGCTTTCTTTTTTCCATGGTTGGACGGGATTCCAAGTCGTCTAAAAATTGATAATCTTGCATCTTTTATCAAACAGAACGTATCAGAAAATGCTCTCCCAATTATGGCGAATAACATTTGTAACATCTCTATGAAATCGGTTACACATTTGGCAGTGAGTGGCCCATCTGGTACAGGAAAGACTCATTTCTTACGTTATTTGATTAGTTGTCTAAAATCTTTCACAAATCAAATTATTTGCGTTGACCCCAAGTTATCCGATATTTATTTACTAAGCAAAGAATTAGGCTTGGAAGTATTAGCTCCAAAGCACGGTTCAAATTTAAACAGTTTTATTACAGATGTCAATGAATTATTGGGTCGGGTTATTGAAAAGATTTACCAACGTCAAGAGATATTACTGAAAGAGCCTAATAAGCGTTTTGAAAGAATTTATATTGTAATAGACGAGCTATTAGCACTCGTTCAGGGAAGTTCAAAGCAGTCTCGTGAAGCATTTGGGCAATTGCTCGGGACGATCGCTCTACTAGGTCGTCAGACCTCAATTTCACTCATTTTATGCAGTCAACGTTTTGATGCGACCGCATTTGCAGGTAATACAGCTGTGCGTGAACAAATCAACTGTATATTTATTTTAGGTGAAATAAATGCGAATACCTGTCAGTTTTTGCTACCAAATGCCAATGTTGACAATATTGTAGTTCCAACAGGGATTGGTACAGGTATAGTCAAGTTTACAGACAATGAACACAGAACTCACATCATGCCCTTGCTTACCCCCTCTTATAACATCAGGAAGGAAGAAATCACATGAAAAAATACTTTAACAAATATAATGTAATTAATTCTACAATTTTTATTTCATTAATATTCTTTATTTTTGAACGTTTAGCTACGTTTTTAATTATTCAAATTCACTTAGAATCGTTCTATTACTTTGTAGTGTTTATTTGGATATTGCGTTTAATTATATTGAGTGCGTTTTCTATTTTATTTTTCGCAATTTTTTTAGAATTTTTATTTCGTCGTGCTGAATCGGATTATTTTAGAAACAGCATCAAATCCTATCTAGCTACTAGGAAAATTCGTCGTTATTGTACTCACATCAATGTAGAGCCGACGCTGGAAGAATCGTCTCGTTATATGAATACAAAACAAGTTATTGTCAAGAAAGTCAATCGTTCATTAAAAGCATTGACCGTCACTTTTTATAAAGATTGTGCTGTATTGAATGGAAGATTGCCCTCAAATACTGAGAGTGCTGATGTTATTGAAAAATTATTTCCAAAAATAAAAAAGGAATTAAATTATTTAGATAAAAATTATCAATTCAACGATATTATTAGAGACCCTGAAGGTAAAAATTTTTCATCTGTTGCTAAATGTAATATTGGTGAAGTCTATCCTATTAAAAATAATGATGGTTAATAGTGCGGTGTACTGCTGCTGAAGGCAGGCAGGTACACCAGCACATATATGCGGTTCGTTATATGTCTAGGGTGTTGTGTAAAGCTAGTATTACCTTTACACAACATCAAAGACAAGACAAAAAGAAAGTAAGGAATTTATAACATGTCAAAAGAACTTAGTTCTCAATACAAAGCCAGCTCTTTCTGCTGTACTTTAAATAATATTGATAAACTTTTTAATATCACTGATACAACTTTTGATGACGCAAGATATTCAGATGAAACTCGTAAACAAGTCGATGAATTTCGTAACAATCTTGACCCAAATAAAAATTATAGTCCCGAAGAAATGGTTGAACATCTAATTTATCTCTGGGTTGATGGTAAAGAAGAAACTCGCTCAGCAGCTGCTAATTATGAGATAGGAGATAATGGCAATCATCATTCTCATCTTATTTTAGAAGCAAAGAATCAGACACGCTTTTCAGCTATCAAAAAGCTCTATCCCACTATTCATGTTGAGCTGACTCGTGGAACTCGTGAACAGGTCATAGCATATCTCAACAAGACAGGGAAGCATGAAGAAAAAGCTCATACAACTGTTGTTCCGATGATGAATCATGGTATCATTGAAGCAAATCAACAAGGAAAAAGAAAAGATTTAGAAGTAATTCAAGAGTTACTTGAAGCAGGTCTATCCCCTGAAGAGATTATGCGTCAAAATTTATCTTATCGCAAGTTTTCAAAAATGATTAAAGAACATTATTATCAAATGCAAGTCGCTAACGCTCCTCTGGTCAAGAACATCAGTGTATATTGGCATTTGGGAGGTTCAGGAACAGGTAAAAGTTATATGCAAGTTCGTTTAAAAGAAGAATTTGGCATTGAAAATGTTTATGTTTTATCAGATTATGGTACAGGGGGGCTTGATAATCATACAGGGGAATCTATTTTATTTATGGATGAATTTAAAGGGGATATTGATTATCAAACATTTTTAAAATTGCTAGATGTATATCCAAACCAAGTTCATGCACGTTACAGCAATGTATATGCTTTATGGGATACAGTTCATATATCTAGCATCTTCACCCCATACCAAATTTATAAAATGTTAGTTGCACCCGACAAACAGAAGTACGACCCTATCACTCAACTAAATCGTCGTATTCATTACATTGTTTATCATGTCAAAATTGATGATAATCAATACAAGGAATTAACGTTTGAAATGAGACAATATCTTGAGCTAATTGAACAAAAACAATCTATTGAAGAAATTGCAGAAGAACTCATTAGCAAAGGAATAGATACTGCTACTGAGGATATTTTATCAGATATAAAAAAAGTTATCGCTGACTCTCCTAGTGACCAAACCAAGAAAAACAGCGACAACTAAAATTAATGGAAACAGTAAATACTATTTCTATACCTTATTTTATCACAGAAAGAGAAAAAATTATATGACGGATAAGATTTTAATCAAAATAGACAATTTAGAAGTACAGATACCTGCTTCTCACATCATCGTTGAGAAAGATGAATATCTTAAATTAAAAAACAAGGCTTCACAGGGGCAATATATGAGCTTATCTGAGGTTTTGGAGATGGTTTCAGTATCTCGACCTTGGCTTTTGGAAAATGTTCTATATCGGTCGGATATTCGCTCAAAAATCGATATCGAAAAGAATAAAGATGGTTTTGTAAAGTATCCAGAGAATCAGGGTGGACGGTACTACTTCTTAGCCAGCAAAACAAAACAATTTTTTGAAGAAAACTTTGCAGAAATCTTTAATTTATGATACGATAATCAAGATAATATCTTGGTTATCGTCTTTTTAGAAAGAGGTAATCATGTCAGTGTCATACAGAAAAAGAGGTAAAAAGAATTTATGGGACTATAGAATATTTGATAAAAATAAAAAGGTAGTTGCTTCAAACTCAGGATTCAAGACAAAAAGAGAAGCTGAAATTGAAGCGCTAGCCCTTGAGTTAAAACTGATTAATGGTGCGATAATTGATAAAAATATTACATTCTATGCCCTCTGGGAAAAATGGCTAGAATTAACAGTCAAACCACTCGGAAAAGCAGAGTCGACATTTAATAAACATTTATTGCGTGGTAAGTTTATAAAAGAATATTTCAAAGACAAACCAGCTTTAAAAATTAAAGCAAGCGAATATCAGGCTTTTATAAATAAGTATGCTGAAACAAATTGTCGTGACAATGTTAGTAGATTGAATGCGGAAATTAGAAATGTGATTGTATTTGCGAAAAGAGATAAGCTTAATATCGAAGATTTTACTGAAGGGGTTATACTTTCAGGACGACCTCCAAAGAAGCGAAGAGATGAAAAATATATTCATAGCTTTGATGACTATCAAAAACTAGTGACATATCTAGAAAACAATCTTGATTTAACAACTTCAATTGTTCCATATCTTTTATTGATTCAACTGAAAACAGGAATGCGTGCAGGGGAGGTTGCAGGTCTCACATGGGATTGTGTGTTGTGGCAAAGTTCAGAAATAAAAACATATCGCAGATATGATACCGCTAGAAAATGCTGGGCAAATCCCAAAACAGAAGAATCAATTCGTACAATTCCTATTGATAATGATACTTTAACTATTCTCAAAAAACTAAAACAAGAACAAAGTGTATTCATTGAAAACGGTACAATTACAAATAACGAAAATATAGTTTTAGTAGATTTGAATTATAAGATTGTAACAAATGCAGGAATCAATAAGCATCTAAAGCAAATTTTAAAAGATTTGAAAATTTATCCGCAGACTATGACAAGTACAGGCCTGAGACACACGTATTGTTCAACAATGTTAGCAATGGGCGTTGATATTTGGGCAGTTTCTAAGTTAATGGGACATCGAGATATTAAACAAATCACTGAAACTTACGGCCATCTAATAAAGGAAAAAGCTGATATTGAAAATAACAAAGTTCGTGCTGTTTTGACGAGTTTAGTTAAAAAATAGAATTATTGACCAAAAGTTGACCAAATCAAAAAGGAACGCTGATTTATCAACGTTCCTTAACTCTATACTATACCGGCGGCCGGGGTCGAACCGGCACGTCCTTGCGGACACTGGATTTTGAGTCCAGCGCGTCTGCCAATTCCGCCACGCCGGCAAATAGTAACTGGGGTAGCTGGATTCGAACCAACGCATGAGGGAGTCAAAGTCCCTTGCCTTACCGCTTGGCTATACCCCAATAATATAAAATAGGCGAGTGATGGGGATCGAACCCACGCATGCCAGAGCCACAATCTGGTGTGTTAACCACTTCACCACACCCGCCATAATTTTATTAACACGGGCAGTAGGAATTGAACCCACACTGAAGGTTTTGGAGACCTTAGTTCTACCTTTAAACTATGCCCGTAACTAAAATAATGGAAGGGGAGGGATTCGAACCCCCGAACCCGAAGGAGCGGATTTACAGTCCGCCGCGTTTAGCCTCTTCGCTACCCTTCCGAAAAATATATAATGGCGCGAGACGGAATCGAACCGCCGACACATGGAGCTTCAATCCATTGCTCTACCAACTGAGCTACCGAGCCTTATTGCGGGAGCAGGATTTGAACCTACGACCTTCGGGTTATGAGCCCGACGAGCTACCGAGCTGCTCCATCCCGCGTTATTACAAAAGGAGGATGTGGGATTCGAACCCACGCACGCTTTTACACGCCTGACGGTTTTCAAGACCGTTCCCTTCAGCCGGACTTGGGTAATCCTCCAAAATAGTCCGTACGGGATTCGAACCCGTGTTAC